>UNSJ01000049.1 GCA_900548405.1 Candidatus Gastranaerophilales bacterium
GCAGACTTTTAAGCTCCAACCGTAAAGGATTTACTCTCGCCGAAGGTGCTACGCACGTAGCCATGTTGAACAGTCAACGCCGTTTCGGATTTACTCTCGCAGAAGTATTGGTCACACTCGGCATTATCGGAGTGGTTTCAGCTATGACAGTTCCTACTTTGATGCAAAATTATCAAAGAAAATCTTATGTTACACAGTTACATAAGGTTTATAACGAGCTTTCACAAGCTCTTGTGCGCTATCAAACAGATAAAAATGCTGTTAATCTGACAGAAGCAGGATTAAGTTCACAAGATAACTTTAATTATTTTGTTTCGGATTATTTTAAGATAGTTCAAAAATGTGATAATTCTTTGACACCTTGCTTTGATGATAATTATAAGACCTTGAACGGAGGGGGTGTTAATTTTTCCAACGGGACATCTTACGTATTGGCAAGCGGTTCTGCAATTCGTTTTATTGTTTCGGTGTCAGGTGATAAAATCGGACAGGTTGGACTAGATATTAACGGTCAAAAAGGACCTAATATTTTGGGACGTGATTTATTTTTTATTGCTGTGTATAAAGATGGGGTTTTAGACGATTTTAATGGCGGAAGTGCATCCTTAACAGAAGAGCAGCGCAATAGCATTTACACAAGTGATTGTCAGGGGAGTGGAAATGTTTCTGGCTGGGGCTGCTTCGGCAAAATTCTGAATGACAACTGGGAAATGACTTATTAAATAAAAAAACTCTGAATTTTCAGAGTTTTTTTATTATTTATTTAAAAAACCTGCCATTGAAGGTTTGCTTGATGCGATTATTGCAGGAGGAGGTGTTTGTTTTGCCTCTGTCTGAGCTGCTGCTAAAGCTTTTTCTTCTTTTTCTTTAGCAATAGCTTTTTTAGTCATGTTTTCACAGTATCTTGCTAGCCACATCATAAATGCAGGAACAAGGATAAGAGTTGATGCAAATCCAAATGCACTGTTGTAAGTCTTAGCTCTGTTAATGAATTTATTATCTTTTGCTGAGAATACAGTATATATTTTTTCAAGAGCTTCAGAGTTTTTAGCTTTTTTGAATGCTTCTTTTATTTCATCTAAAGTAGCTTCTTTTAATGACTTTCCGTTAAATTTCTTGATAATTTCTTCGGATTGTTCTTTTACAGTGTTTTCGATATTTAATACTTTTTTAACATCACCGCCGTTTTCTTGAATAAAATCAAAGAAACCGTTAATTCCGTTTTTGTACTCATGAATATTACTGTATTTAGAAACGATTTGTTCGCTGGTCAATACATCAACGCCTGAACCTGCCGTAAAGTAGTTTTTAACTTTATTTAAGAAGTTTTTGTTATGGTCTTCAGGTTTAACATTCAAAGCAAGACCTGAAGCTTTTGCAAACGCATCAGAGAATCCTCTAGCTAAAGCTTTTGCTCCGAACAAGATTGCAGTGAAGCTTGAAATATCACGAACTAAAATTTCTTTACGTTCTTTGTCGCTTTTTGCATTAACGTATCGAGGAGGGAGGCAGAAACCGAACAACAATGTTAACATTGCTGGTACAGGCATTGAAGCTCCGTTAAATTCAAAGTTTTTCAATATTTTGCTTATACCGCCGTTTTTCATTGCAGTTTCACCTGCTTTAGAAACAAATCCGCCTGTAAATGCCACATCTTTATCTTTGCTTTTATTTTCTTCTTTTACAGCATCCGGTTTTTTAGCATCAGAATTGTTTTCAGAAGCTTGAGCGCCTTCTTCTACAAGACCTTTTAAGCCGGGATCGTGCTTAAGCCCCATATTGTAAAGTTTAGGGATTAATGTATAGAAACCTACAACCGCGCCCCACATGCCGATATTTGCAATAACTCTTGTTCCAGCTCTATGCATATTGAATTTTTTAATATATTCATCAAGGTTGCCGTTAGCAGTTTTGTTTAAGAATTTATTTGTTTTTTCTAGTGCATCTCCTGTGTAATCAGTTAAACTTTGAGCTAAACGTCTGAAATTAGTTCCTAACGGTTTATCTTTTCCCGCAACTTCTATTAATACATCTAATTCATTGCTGGAAGGAGCAGCATGAGATTTACGCAATTTCATGTAATCATCAACGATTTGCGTATATAACTGATTTGCACCTTTTTTGTCTTTGTTAGCGCGTTTAGTTTCTACTTCAACAAGTCTATCCGCAAATGACTGTGCAGTTTGCTTAAGTTCTTCTCCTGATAAACTCTTATCAGTTGAATGATGTATGGCATTTTCAAGTACCTGTGCGTAGTAACCTTTTTTGAATGCTGTTGCATCTTTTAATTGTTCAGGATTTTTTGCGGCGTAATCAACAAAATTTTGTCCTAAAGCTTCAATATGATTAACGTGTACGTTATTTGCTGTTCCTGAAGTTTTCTTAAGAACAGCTAGAATTCCCATAGGGATTAAGAATGCACTCGGACCGCTTAAAATTTCACGAATACCTTCACGTCTGGCGAATTCCCAGTTCAAAGGTCCTGTTTTTTTGCCGTTTTCATCTTTTTTCCTGTTACGGTTTAAGCCCTCATATATTCTGGGAGCAACCATGCCAATACCGTCCTGCGCAATAAATGATGCCGCAAAACCACCTTTGTCTATAGCATCCATGACTGTAACCACAGGATTAAAGCTGCCTGTGAATGATTGCTGATTTGATGATTTTTGTCGGTCGTTAAGATTGGTGTGCTTTATTGCACCTGTTGATGAATTGATTGCTTTTACTGACATGTCCCTACTTTAAATTTTCATAACTACACATATATAAAAAAACTTATCTTTTACACTTATTGCTTTTTTGTCAGGGCATTTTTAAAAAAGTTAACAAAAGGTCATAAATGTATCAAGCTTATTTATTGTACATTGTACATTTATAATTAGCAATATCTTTACTACAAATATAACAATAAATTTACAAAATTGTAATAAACTCTAATAATAGATAAAAAATCACCCGATTGACTATTAAATTGACACTGTTTTTTGTGTGATATAAACTGGTTCTTATGGAAATTAACGTTATCGGTGCAGGTCTGGCTGGAAGTGAAGCCGCATTGCAGCTTGCAAAAAGAGGATTTAAAGTAAAATTATATGAAATGCGCCCGAAAAAAAATACGGGTGCACATAAGACTGAAAAATTTGCAGAATTTGTCTGCTCTAACAGTTTAGGAGCTTCTGATTGCTCCAATGCCTCAGGATTGTTGAAAAAAGAAATGGAGCTTTTAGGCGGAGAGTTAATAAACATAGCCAGAGAATGTTCTGTGCCTGCGGGAAATGCGCTTGCAATTGACAGAGAACTTTTTTCAGAAAACGTTACCCAAAGAATTTTACAAAATCCTAATATTACCGTTATCAAGGAGGAGGTTACGGAAATTCCCGATGGATATACAATTATGGCTTCGGGTCCTTTGACCTCTGATTCTTTGGCTGATTCTATTAAAGAATTTACCAGAAGCGAACATTTACACTTTTTTGATGCGATAGCTCCAATAGTGGAAAAGGACAGCATAGATTTTGACAAGGCGTTTTGGGCAAGTCGTTATGATAAAGGTGAAGCTTCTTATATTAACTGTCCTATGAACAAGGAACAGTATGAAAAGTTTTATGATATTTTGATAAATGCGCCGAAAATAGAATTGAAAACTTTTGAACAAAATGCAAAGTTTTTTGAAAGCTGTCTTCCTATTGAAGTATTAGCATCAAGAGGTGTGGATACTTTAAGGTTTGGTCCTATGAAACCTGTCGGATTGATTGATAAAAGAACAGGTGAAGAAAACTATGCCGTAGTTCAGTTACGTCAGGACAACTCTGCCAAAACTCTGTTTAATCTTGTTGGATTTCAAACAAACCTCAAATGGGGCAGCCAAAAAGAACTTCTTCAATCAATTCCCGGTTTAGAGAACGTGAATATTGTTCGTTATGGCGTTATGCACAGAAATACATTTATTAATTCTCCAAAGGTTTTAAATGCATCATTGCAGACAAGAAAACGTCCTGATTTATTCTTTGCAGGGCAGTTAACAGGAACGGAAGGCTATACCGAATCAATTGCAACTGGTTTGTTGGCAGGAATAAATATGGCAAGATATGTTAACGGCGAAGAACTTCTTGTATTGCCAAAAGAAACTATGCTGGGAGCTTTAACACAGTATATCAGTGATGAAAATCATGACAAATTCCAGCCGATTAATTCAAACTGGGGGATTGTTTCTCCTGTCGAACTGCCGAAAAAAGAGAGAAAAAATAAAAAATTAAAAGCTGAATTAATTTCTAATCGTTCAATTGAATATATACAGTCTTGTAAAAGTAATAATATTTGAAAATTTTTTATGCTTTAGTATCAAGATTTTTTTGAGCACCCTGTTTAGGTTTCTTTTCTTCAAGACCTATAAATCTTAAAGCCGGGTGAATAAAAGCATGGCTGACTTGTGGTGCTAGAATTGCCAAACCTAATACAGAACCGATAATGTTACTCAGTTCAATTGCGCCTTTTACATCTTTAAATGTTTCAGGTTTTTCCTTATGCAATTCGGCTATTAATGTGTCATTATATTTATCTTTAACTTTAATGCCATCTACAATTAATTCTTTATCAAGCGTTTTTAACCTGTTGTTAATTGAAGGGTTATCTGCAAGTTTTTTATAATGCATATATTCTTTAACGTTTTTGAAATGCTCAAAACCTTGTGTATTTTTATATATTTTTTCTTTAGCAAGTTTAAATCCGCCTTTTTTGAATATCGGAACAATTAAAGCCATATAAACAGCAAGGCAGGTTGCCTGATATAAAAATTCTTTTGCTGCTGCATATTGTTTTGTATCAGAATCTATATCTTTATCAATTAAAATAAATCCGGGTCTTCCTATTGATTTAAGTGTTGTTTCAATTGCAACGGACTGGGTAGTATTTTGTGCAATACTGGCTAAATTAGAACTTGTTAATATACTTTTGACAGCTCCTATCATAATCCACCTACCCTTAGACCTGCTTGCGGTCTGCTTGTAAATGTTTTCATTGAAGGATATGTGTTAAGTCTTGCTGCGGGCGGAAAAATTGTATTTGGCTGCGCAGGCATATTGGCTGTTTGGACAACATTATTATTCTTTTTATCTTTAGGAGCTTTTAAGCCCATTTTATCCATAATTGGTTTTATAGCAATAGAACAAAGTGCAGGGATGACAAATAATGCGGCAGTACAAACGCCGATAAACATAAGATTTTTTTCTGCTCGTTTAGCAAGAGGCTGGTCTTTTATCGATTTAGCAAATTTACTTGCTAATTCTCCGCATGCCCAATAAGCAGGGATTGCAATAACTTCTGTTAAACCCTCTCTTAACGCAGTGTATTTCTTTGTTTCAGGGTTTTCTGTTTTATCCATCATAGTAAACATCGGACGGCAAATACCCTTTACTGTCGCAATAGCCATTACTACGTAAGTTGGTTTATTGTTTTCTCCCAGCGCTTTACAAGTTTTTTTAATTAAATCATTAATTGCCATTGTTTTTCCCAACTAGATAAAACACAAAAAAAATTTTTGTTGCTAGTGTTTTTAACATTTGTTATAATATTACGAAGAATTTTTTTTAGCAAATGAACTTTTTATTTTTTTAATCGTTATATAAATGTAAGGGTTAAAAACCTTATAAAAAATATAAGTAAAATCGGCGCAAAGGGCAAAGAAAAATGAAAGATAAATGTACTAAATATGAAGCTTTATTTACTTTTGGCAGTGACGAAACCTTGAAAAAGCATGTTGAAACTTGTGAAGATTGCAAAAAAGAACAAGAAGTCATGGACAAAGTTTCGGATTTACTAAAAGAAGTAAGACCATATTACAAGGCAAAGAGAAAAAGTGCGGCAAAGTTAAAAGCTGCCTGCGCAATATCTGTTTTATTGTTAAGCAGCGCAACTTTAGGTGTGATAAATTTTAATACGGATATTTCCGATGTTATTAAATACGGAACTACGTTAAGCGCAGATGACTTAGGACTTCCCGTAGATTCTTACGGATTTTTAATGGTGGAATAATTAATGGATTTTAAAGAGCTTATAAAAAGCAACCAAAATAATGTAAGAAGTATTATAAAACTTATTACAAAAGAAACAAATGAAGACTTAGAGCAAGAAGTGTATGTGAAGGTTTGGAAAAATGCAGACAAGTATAAAGAACAAGGAACCTTGAAAAGCTGGATAAATACTATTGCCAAAAATGTTTCTAAAGATTATCTGAAATCAGCACATAAAAGAACTCAAGACAAATCAGTATATGATGATGAATATCTGAACACAATTAAAGATAAAAAACATACGCCTGAACTTACTTTAATAAGCAGCGACAGGCAAAGAATAATTACGGAAGCTGTAAGTTCACTCAAACCAAAATTTAAAGAAGTAATAATGTTGTGTGAAATATACGGGTATACCTATGAAGATGCAGCTTACAAGCTAAAATGTCCTGTGGGGACAATAAAATCAAGATTATATAATGCAAAAAAAGAGCTCGCATTATTGTTACAAGACTTACTATAAAAAGAAAGGATTATGAAACTTATGATGAAAAAAGCTTTATTATTAGCAAGTGTTATGGTATTTGCGGCATCAGCAATGACTTATGCGGCAGATTCAACAACTCCTGCTTCAACTCCTGTAAAAGTTACCGCAGAAAAAGCTCAAGAATGCAAAAAGCCGCCTAAAAATCCAGAATTTAAAAAACGTCAGGCTGAATTCGACAAACGATTAAAACTTACTGATGCACAAAAGGCTAAAGCTGAACAAATCCGCCAAAAAGGTCATGAACAAATGAAACCTATTATGGAAAAATTGAAAGAAAAGAGATTGGAAGCAGAAGCTGTTAAACGTTCAAGAATGGCTACACAAATGCAGGAAGAAAAGCTTGAACAATTAAACAAGGAAATAAGAGCTTTAAAACGTGCTGCTCATGAACTTCGCATGCAGAATATGAAAGAATTTGAAGCTATATTGACTAAAAAGCAATTAAAAGAATTGAAAAAAATGAAAGACGAAGGTCGTAAAAAGTTCGAAAAAGAACATAAGAAAAACGGTCATCCGCCATTTGGTCCCGGATTTGGTCCAAAACCTGACGGACCAAGACCGGAAGGTCCTTGTCCTCCGCCACCTGCTGCGGAACCGGCTGATAAATAAACTTTATAAAACAGAGCCCAAAAGTATCGGGCTCTGTTTTTTATATTGAAAAAATTCAAAAATAGTTTATAATAAAAATACGGTCAATAAACGAAATGAGAAACCAGCGTAGCCGCTGGACCCGTGACATCGGGTTATGCATAATATTTTAAATTATAGAAAGGAGCAAAAATGAAAAGATTTGATTTACTCGGGGGGGGGGCAACCGTTTAAGCTCCTATAACAAAGGATTCACTCTCGCTGAGGTTCTAATTACACTCGGCATTATTGGTGTAGTTTCCGCTATGACAGTTCCGTCTTTGATGCAGAATTATCAAAGACAGTCTTATATTGCACAGCTGCATAAATTTTATAACGAACTTTCACAGGCACTAATACAATATCAGACAAGTGCAAATGCTGTTAATTTAAAAGAGGCTGGCTTGAATTCAAACGATAATGTTGCTGTATTTTTTAAAACTTATTTTAAGGTTATAAAAGAGTGCGATACTATGGATGACTGTTTTGCACCTGCATATTTGTCTTTAAACAGCGGGAAAAAGCTTGAAGGAACATATGATAAAAACATGAAATCATATGTATTAGCAAGCGGTGCAGCGATAAGACCGTATTATACAGGTCAGTCTAATAAAATTATAAATTTGGGACTTGATACTAACGGTCCTAAAGGTCCTAACATTGTAGGGAGGGATTTCTTTTTTTTATATGTTTATAATAACGGCCTGATTGATGATACAATTGGCAGTGATAATTCCCTAAATGCGCCTTTGTCAACAGAACATAGAGAAAAGATGTTTACAAGTATGTGTTTAAATGATAGTGATAGCGGCTGCTTCGGAAAAATACTGAATGACAATTGGCAAATGAATTATTAAATATAAAGAGGGGATTTATTTCCCTCTTTTTAGTTTTATAATATACCTGTAAACAATAATGAAAGGTTTTGGGTTACAAAATGCACATTGCTGAAAATATGCTGGAGTTAATTGGAAAAACTCCGTTAGTTAAAATTAACAGATTAAATGAAAACGGATTGGCTGTTGTTGCCGCAAAGATTGAAAGCCGTAATCCGGCAGGTTCAATAAAAGACAGACCGGCTTTGAATATGATTGAAGATGCTGAAAAACGCGGACTTTTAACTGATGGCGCGGTAATTATTGAGCCGACCAGCGGAAATACAGGTATCGGTCTTGCTATGGTTTGTGCTATCAAAGGTTACAAAATGATTTTAACTATGCCTGAAACAATGAGTATTGAAAGAAGAAAATTATTGAAGGCTTATGGTGCGGAACTTGTTTTAACTGAGGGGTCCAGGGGGATGCAGGGAGCTGTGGATAAGGCTATGGAGCTTCGTGAACAAATTCCTGACTCTTTTATCCCTATGCAGTTTAATAATCCTGCTAATCCGGAAATTCATGAGCTTACAACAGCAGAAGAAATATGGACTGATACAGATGGAAAAGTAGACATAGTTATAGCAGGTGTCGGTACAGGCGGTACTATTTCCGGTATAGGAAAAAGATTAAAAGAAAAAAATCCTGATATACAAATTGTTGCAGTGGAACCCTTTCGCTCGCAGGTTTTGGCAGGCAAGCCCGCAGGCTCTCATGCTATTCAGGGAATTGGCGCGAATTTTGTACCCAGAAATTTTAATAGAGATGTAGTTGATGTAATTTATCCTGTCGGCGATATTGATGCTGTGGAAACGGCAAGAAAAATGGCAACAGATGAGGGAATTCTTTGTGGAATTTCATCAGGTGCTGCCATGTTTGCTGCTTTAGAATTTTCTAAGATGCCTGATAATGAAGGTAAACTGATTGTCACTATTTTGCCTGACAGCGGTGAGAGATATTTATCAAGTGTTTTATTTGATTAACTTTTGTAACGATAATGCTTTTTGCTGATTTTCAAGCCGTTAAAACTACTTTATATATTTAAGAGAGTAATTTTAGAGGAGCATTATGGTAAGCATAAATATTGGCAATGGTCAGGGAATTACATACGCTATTAGAGATGCTATTGGAGCTAAAAATATCAAGAATAAAGACTTGACCAGCTGGCAAAAGGTTATGTCAGAAGTTAATAATGCCCAAAATAAAATTAATCAGCATAATGAATCAAATCCTGATAATAAAGAAAAAAGTATTTTTACAGGCGGTAATAATGTAAATGAGATTGGTGATAAGACAAAGTACCATAAAAACTTTGTTGTTCAACAGGGCACCATTGAAATTGATGACAGTACTTGGAATAAAATTGTTCAAATTTTAACAGGAAAGGCATCTGAAACAAAGCCGCAGGAAGAACCGCAAAAACCTCCGGAACCGTTAGATGGAAAACCGCAGAAGCTCGCTGAGGGAACAACTTCAACTGAAATCCCTGATAAGATTGATACACCGTCAGGAGTTTCAAGAGCAGCAACCGAAAGTATGGTTGACAAATTAGGCGGTAAAATTATTGAACGCTCTGTAAACGGCGAAAAACAAGATATTGCTGTTGTTGAAATTAATGGTCAAAAAGTTCGTCGTGCTGTTAATGAAGATGGTACATTAGGCGAAAATTTAGCAGCTACAAAAACATTCGGTAAAAACAAATATATATCAGGCGATTTCCCCGCAGAAACAAAGGTTTTGGAAAGAGAAGTCAATGGTAAAAAACAACAAATCGGTATATATGAAGATCAGGACGGTAATAAAGTAAGAAAGCTAGTTACAACTGACCCTGAAACCGGTAAGACTGCACTTGGCGAAAATTTAATTACTGTTTCTACTATGGGCAAAAATAAATACGTAACCGAAAGCAAGTTTAATGCTGATGTTAGAACAATGCTTGGTTTAGGTGCTGACGATGAAATCCCTCCTGATTTGAAAGCTGAATATGTAAATATCGGAGGCGAGTCATCAATAGTGTTTAAAAAAGACGGTAAAACAATGGACAATGCTCAATTAAAAGAGTATATGGCTAATTATAATAAAGAAAAAGCTTCTAATGCAGACACAAAACTTGCAGAGGATTTTGATGCTTCTTTCAACTCCACAGGTCAGGCAGAGATTAAAGATGCTGCCGAACTTGCAAAATCACAAATATCATTGATTAACAATAAGTTTGGCGACAAGCAGGGAAACATAAACACTGATGAGTATTTTAATTATCAGCTTGCAGAGCAAGAAAATGCCTTAGGCAGAGCTTTCACCGAAGATGAAAAGGCTAATTTCAGGGCACAAACAGATTTGGTTTTCAAAGTCTTAGATTCTGATCAAAGTAATGAAATTACAGAACAAGAACTTGTAGATTATATTAATAATGCTAATGAAAATCATGATACAACTTTAACAAATGATGAGGTTTCAAAATATACTGAAAGAAAATTAACAGAGCTTCAAACTAAAAATGTAAATGCAGCAAAGGATTCAGGTTATACACTTTCAAATATAGAAACTGAGGAATTTGGACAAATGCCTGTATTCCAAAAAGACGGTAAAACATATAATGTAAATATGGATGGAACTGTCGGAGAAGAAATCCTTACAGATGAATTGAAAAGCGGAGATTCTGTAATTGACGATACACCTCCTGTTCCTGATAAAGGCAAAAAAGACGCAGGACAAGCAGACGGTGAAAAAGAATATTTACCCGGAGATATCCGTTCACTTTCTCCAAAAGACAGAACAAATGCTACAATTAATCTCCTGAAATCAGGGAAAATCCGAGAAGGTGCTTTTGTTCAAATCGGCGGAAAGCTTGTAACAATGGAAGACGGTAAGTTCGTAACTTATGATAAGGGCAAAATAAACAGGCAGGAAATTTCCGAAAAGGATTTAAGAAAGCTTGGTGAAGAATAAAAAAAACAAGTATTATCATAAACGATAATACTTGTTTTTAATTATCTATGCGTAAGTGCAGGTTTTATCCTACATCATTCCGCCCATTCCCATGCCTCCTGGCATCGCAGGCATTTCAGGTTTTTCTTCAGGAATATCAACGATAGCTGCTTCTGTTGTCAATAGCATAGAGCCTACTGACGCTGCGTTTTGTAATGCTGAACGGGTAACTTTTGCAGGATCAACAATACCTGATTTAAACATATCAACGTATTCGTTATTTAAAGCATCATATCCGTATGCATTTTCGTGTTCCATTACTGTATCTACAACAACGTCAGCTTTAGCACCTGCGTTATGAGCAATCGCTCTTAGAGGTACATCAAGCGCTGCTGTTAAGATTTTGAAGCCGATTTTTTCGTCGTCAGATGAGAAATCTGTTGAATCAATTAAGCTTGCAAGTTTTTGTTGAACTCTTACCAATGCAACGCCGCCTCCAGGTACAATACCTTCTTCGTTAGCAGCTCTTGTTGCGTTTAGAGCATCTTCAATTCTTAATTTTCTTTCTTTCAATTCAACTTCAGAAGCTGCACCAACTTCAATTACCGCAACACCGCCTGAAAGTTTTGCGATACGTTCTTGAAGTTTTTCTCTGTCATATTCTGAATCAGAAGCTTCCATTTGTTTTCTTATCAAACGAACTCTGTCTTCAACAGCCTGTTTAGTTTCGTTGCCTACAACAATAGTTGTTTCGTCTTTAGTAACAGTAACTCGTTTTGCTTTACCTAACATTTGAGTTGTAACGTTTTCAAGTTTAATTCCAAGTTCTTCAGTGAACATTTCGCCGCCAGTTAAAATAGCTATATCTTCAAGCATTGCTTTTCTTCTGTCACCAAATCCCGGAGCTTTAACTGCTACTGCTCTTAAAACTTTTCTCATTGTGTTAACAACAAGAGTTGCTAAAGCTTCGCCTTCAACATCTTCTGCAATTAACAATAATGATTTGCCGTCACGTGCAACTTGTTCCAATAAAGGAACCATATCGGAAATCAAATTGATTTTCTTGTTGCAGCAGAATACGTAAGCATCGTCAAGTACTGCTTCCATTCTTTCAGCATCAGTTACAAAGTAAGGTGATAAATAACCTTTATCAAACTGCATACCTTCTACAACTTTTAAGTTTGTACCAAAAGATTTAGATTCTTCAACAGTGATAACACCGTCGTGTCCTACTTTTTCCATTGCTTCTGCGATAAGTTCGCCGATTTCTTTGTTGTTGCCTGCTGAAATAGCTGCAACTTGTGCAATTTCTTCTTTTGTATTAACAGGTCTTGACATATCTTTTATTTCTTTTACGGAAATTTCAACTGCTTTATCAATCCCGCGTTTCATAGACATTGGGTTAGCACCTGCTGTAAGATTTTTCAAACCTTCTTTTACAATAGCTTGAGCCAATACAGAAGCTGTTGTTGTACCGTCACCTGCAACATCATTTGTTTTAGATGAAACTTCTTTTAATAATTGTGCTCCTGCGTTTTCTAAACCGTCTTTAAGTTCGATTTCTTTTGCAATAGTAACACCGTCGTTAACGATTTGTGGAGCACCGTATTTCTTTTCCAAGATTACGTTTCTGCCTTTTGGTCCGAGTGTAACTTTAACTGCATCTGCTACTGCATCTATACCTTTAAGAAGCGATTTTCTAGCTTCTTCATTAAATACTATACGTTTTGCCATTTTCTATTTCTCCTTTGATATTTTTAATTATGCCTTGCGGCAAATGTCACCGTTCGCATTTGTTATGCAATTTCGTAACTCTGCTCGGCTTATTCAATTATCGCCAATGCGTCTTTTACTGAAAGGATTTTGTATTCAACGCCATCCATTTTAATGTCAGTTCCTGCATATTTAGCATAAAGAACCATATCACCTGCTTTAACATCCATAGGTTCTCTTTCGCCTTTATCATTCATTTTGCCTTGACCAACAGCTACAACTTCACCTTTTTGAGGTTTTTCTTTAGCACTGTCTGGAATAAAAATTCCGCCTGAAGTTTGTTCAGTGTCTTCAATAACTTTAATTACAATTCTGTCGCCTAATGGTTTTAACATAATATCTCTCCTTTTCTCCTAATTTCAAGTCTACAATATATTTATATAACGGATTTTTGGAAAAATTAATTTCCTTAAGGAAAAATTAATTTTTGAGTTGAAATATTAATTAAAAATTGATATAATTATAAATAAGAGAAAGGAGCCATTTATGAGAAGATTTAATTATGTCGGGGGGGGGGGCAGACTTTTAAGCTCCGCCCAAGCGTTTT
>UNSJ01000050.1 GCA_900548405.1 Candidatus Gastranaerophilales bacterium
ATTAATTAATTTAATAAAGGTAGAATATATGTTATTGCCTAAGAAAGTCAATAAACAAATCAAAAAAATATTTATACAAAAACTTAAAGATATGTGTAATTCAAGTATGAATTTGGAGGATATAAAAGAAAAAGCCTCACAAATTGACATATCCGAAGAAATGGATATAGCAATGAAAGAAGAAGTTGCAAAATTAGGAAAAAGAATTACGAAATCTATAGGTAAAATTCTTCATAATGAACACAAAAAGGTTAATAAGTTTGTAGTAAATCATTATTATAAATGGGGCGAATGCTTGAATTTATTTGAATTATTATATATTCTCTCTCTAAAATTTACAGCAAGATACTGTCAAAGAGTAAATTATATAAATGACGGTACAGATGAGCAATATGCATATGAATATCTTGCGATAAAAGAATTACATGGACGAGCCTGTCAAATTTATGCTGAAATATTTTGTTTAATAGAAAATGGCTTTGCTGATGGAGCTTATGCAAGATGGAGAACTCTATATGAAATAATGGTGATTATAGATTTTATTAGAACTAATGGTGAAGTAGCTGCAAAAGCTTTTTATGAAAGTTCTTTTTTTGATACTCAACATTGTAACTGGGCAAAAGAATTAGATTGTTTTAAAGATTTAAAAAGAGTATCATTTAGAGCGATTGAAAAAACTTGCAATTTTGATAAAGGTTGGATGAAAGAATATCAGAATGCTTGTAAAGCAGTTCATGCATCTCCAGAAGGAACGTTTGGAAGAATTTCTAATAGAGAAAATGATATGCACTTTATTCCTGTAGGCAGATGTGATTATGGAATCGATATTCCAGCAACGCATGCCTGTATAGCTTTATCTATTATAAATGCCCAATTTCTAACAATATTTCCTAATTTTAATACATTAGTAGAATTACGAATGTTATTATATTTAAAAAATGCGGTTATTCATTCTTTTGAAGAAACAGAACCTCAGATATTCAATAATACAACCACGCAAAAGATTACTAAAATTAATCCATATTTAAATTAAAAATATATCAATGCCTAAATTCTTTCATGAAGGAGTAAATCATGAAAGAAAGTTTATTTATAAACTTAGGTGCTAGTAACCATTAAAAGAATGAAAGACAAGCAGAAGATTATTATGCCACCGACCCCATTGCAGGTGAATTATTGTTACAGGTAGAACCAGATTTAAACAACATTTGGGAATGTGCTTGCGGTGAGGGACATTTAGCTAAAGTTTTTGATGAAGCAGGTAAGTTAAGAAAAGCAACCGACCTTATTGATAGAGGTTATGGAAATGTAGAAGATTTTTTATTAAATACAGAACCATACCACAATGGGGATATTGTTACAAATCCGCCGTATAAATACGCTCAGGAATTTGTAGAACACGCACTAAGCAAGGTAGATGAAGATAGAAAAGTTTGTATGTTTTTAAAAGTTCTGTTTCTTGAAAGTCAAACCAGAAAGGAATTATTTACAAAATTTCCGCCGAAAATAATCTATATATCAAGTAGTCGTATAAATTGTGCTAAGAACGGTGATTTTATTACATATAATTCCAGTGTCATCGCTTATGCTTGGTATGTGTGGGTAAAAGGCTACAAAGGTAAAACGGTGGTAAAATGGATAAATTAACATTGATATTATTTATGAAATATACACTAGAATGCTCGTTATGGTGCATTAGTTTCATAATAGTCGTTGAAGTTGTCTATTACTTATCTACGTTTGCTTAGAATTTTTATCATGCCCCTCTATCGGGGGTTTCGGAACAAATTTAAGTTCGTATCCAAATAATTCAGCAATATCCATGAGTTCTGTAACCTTGAAGGATGAGCGTGCAAGTTTATTTAATAAATTAGAATCAGAAGCGGAACGACCATAAGTTTCATTTAACATTCTAGCCAATCTATATACAGATGTATTCTGTTCTTGTAAAAAGTCTTTTACAAGCCTTCTGGCTTGTCCTTTTCGTTCTTCTGTTGCTATGTATTTTGGTGTTTCAGGATTTGTCATATTTACCTCACCTTATTAGTATAACACTATTTTTTATTTATATCACGTTATCGTAAAGTTTTGTGTCGAGAATTAAAAAGAAACATTGACAAAAACAAAATGTCGATACATTATGATAACGTAAGGTATTAAACAAAAGAAAGGAGACCAAATTATGGCAACACAAGTAATTACAACTAACATCAATCTAGAAGATAACGCAAAAGTTATCAAATCCATTGACTCAAAGATAGCTGAATTAAAAGAGCTTAGAGATGAGAAGATAGCGGAAGTTAAAGACATTATGAACAAAGCTAATGTTCTTGAACTTCAAGCAGGGGCATTTACTTTTAAAATGCAAGAAATTACAAGAAACAATGTAGATACTAAAACCTTAAAAACAAAATATGCTGAACTCTACAAGGCATTATTAAAGGTTAGCAGTTACATGAAATTTGAAATTGTGTAGGGGGGGGGGATTATTCCCCCTTTGAATAACAAGGACTTAAACTATGGAAAGAAAAATAAAAATATTAATTGATTACTTATATGCATTTAGCGATAACTTGACAAAAGCTGAAACTCAAAGGATTTTAAAGAGATTACAGGCTTGCGGGGGTAAAAAAATGACTTTTGGTAATCAGAAAGTTGAATTAACTAATGAATTTATTAAATCAGTACAGGGAGTTTGTTAATTATGGGAAAGACCTTTGCATATATAAGAGTTTCCACAAGGGAACAGAAGGAAGATAGACAAATAGACAGCCTTCAAGGCTTAAATGTTGATGAAATCATAGTTGAAAAAGCTTCTGGTAAAAATTTTATTAGCAGGGAAAAGTATCAAGCAATGAAAGCTCAATTAAGAAATGGTGATTTAGTTATAGTAAAAAGCATTGACCGCTTCGGTAGGAATTACAAACAAATATGCTCGGAATGGGAAAGCCTTATAAATATGGGTATAGATATTCAAGTCCTTGATATGCCAATCCTTAACACTCGTGATAATCAAAACGGCTTAACAGGTCGACTGATAACAGATATTGTTTTAAAGTTGCTCGGTTATGTCGCAGAGCGTGAGCGTACAAATATTAAAACAAGGCAAGCTGAGGGAATCGCATCAGCTAAATCAAGAGGGGTTAAATTTGGAAGACCTAAAACTGAATTACCAAAAGATTTTCTAAGGTGCTACGAACTTTACCAACAAAAATTGATTAAGGTTAAAGATGTTATGTCTATGTGCAATATTGCGAAAAGTACATTTTACAAATACGCAGAGTCCATAAAATGTTAGGTGTGTTTCATGTACCAAAATCACAAAAATTTTATCTCTAAAATGGTTAATTTTTCGGATACGCTAATAGTCCACAAAAAGTACACTTTTTATAGACTATAGAAATCTTTAAAATTTTTCTTCAATTATTCTAACTGGGTAAGAATTTCCTTTTAATTCATTATACAGAGCTTCAGCACTTGTTTTGTCATTAAAAGTACCTAAGAGCAATGTAAAATTATTTACTCCAGATTGCCAAATAGTAGGTGAAATACTTTTATCAGAAGTTACAATAAGTTTTCTTGCTAACGCTGCTTGTTCTTTGGTTGCGAAATAACCAACAACTACTTTATACTTAATGTTATCTACTGGGGTTTCAGGTTTAGGGCTTGGTTCTTTATCTATTGAATTAGTTTGTGGTTTTGATTGTGTTGTGGTTTGTTTGTATGTCGGTTTTATGGGGCTTAAACTTACTTGATAAGATGATTTTGGTTGAGCATTACCCCAGTATGAATCCGTATTACCTTCAAAATATATTCTAAATGTCAAAGTTTCATTATTATAACTTTCTGGCAATGGCTCATAAGGCATTCCATCTTCAATTGCATATTTCATAACAGTAGTATTTGCATTGCTAAATCCGATTTTTTCAAATTCGGGAAATGTTACATTACCGTATTTATCAATTTTTACTTCAAGAGAATTATTATCAATCAAAAAACTTTCTTGTTCAGGATGCCAGTTTGGTTTCACTTTTGAAATAAATTTATTTTTATATGCTTTTATACCTGCAACTCTTTCAGCTTCAGTATAGGTTTTCTGTTCTGGTTTAGTTTGTTGTTCTGCATTTTCAGCAGGTTTTTCATTGACAATATCTTCTAAATTACGCTCTTGTGTAGGTTGTTGATATGTAGTATTAGCATTATGACTAGAACTAATGATTGCAATAATAATTGCAAATCCGACAATAACACCAGCCATAATTAAAAAAGCCCTGTAATTATTATTGGATGTTTGTTTTGATTCTCCGTAATATATTTGCTCTTTAAACTTTTTATCTAACATATTATATATCTATCCTTCTGCCGTGTTTATTACCACTTGAAACATAATCATTTTGCGGTTGTTGATTGATTTGCATACTCATTTGTATGATGTCATCTAGGTTTAAGACTTTAAAATTTGGTTTGTTGCTTATAAAATCTGCCCCTGCTTGCGTAATTCCAGATGAAGCTACTAAAATTACCTCATTAGCTTGAAAATCTTCTCTACAGCCCCACAAAGCTCTTATAGGTTCGGGCGGTACTGGGTTTCTGTAATGTTTACATTGGACTATTGCTCTATAACCTTCCTGCTCCACAATAATATCTACTCCGCCATCACCTGACCCTTTTGTTACTGTTGCTTTATACCCGTTTAGAATAAATATTTTAGCTACTTCCTGTTCAAACTGCCAACCGTCTAAATTCCACCACCATGAGTGTTCAGCCCAGTAACTTGAATTTCTTTTTAATTGATTTTGCGAAAACTGGCTGTATGGGCTGCCATTAAACAAATGACTCCAGTAAACGCAAAAGACGATAAAACTTACCAGACAACTCCACCAGAAAACAGAATACGGTAAAACTTTGGTATCGCCTAAATAGTAAAGGAAGTAATTAAAGCCACCAACAAAGCCTACTGATAATATACATTCTTTCCACAGTCCATGTTTACTAACTTCGATTAAGAATTTTGTAGTTAAACCTATCAAAGCAATCAATGCGGTTATTAAGTTGTAAAAATCTCTGTAATCTGATTTCCGTGCCATGTTTAGCTCCTTATATATCTACAGGTCTGCCTTTTTTGACCTGTGGTTTTAACGGGAAAATTAATCTATCTTCAAGCATAACTATTTCATGAGGTTGTAGATTAAAATGGTTTGCAAAACTTTCTAAATCGTACCAATTCATAAACTTTCGGTCATTCATAAATTGTTCTGCTTTTTCTTCATCAAAGCCATCCAGTGTTAATATCGCACCTTTGTTGCAGGTTTTTATATCCACTAATTTATTATTTGCAACATTTAGCACATTCTTAAAATCTTCATTATTTGAAAATATTTTTATTGCTTCTTCAATATCTTGAATAGCTTTATCATAAGCACCGTCATTAATATAAATGATACTACATTGATACAAATAATCTGCCAGTTCTTGTTTAGTATTTTCTAATGCTTCAAGAAATACATTGTTATTAGGATAAATATTTATTAATTCATTAATCAATTTGTATGCCGTCTGATAGTGATTCTTATTAAATTCATCTATAAAATTCTCATATTTTTCTATATTATTTAAAAGTTCTAAAAATTGTTTTTCATTATTTATTCCTATTGCAAAATTCATTTGTTTCTTTGCTTCTTCTATATTTCCTTCTCCAAACTTCTTTAAGCCTTGCATATAAAAAGATTCTGACTGATTAATCGAGTTGTTAATCAGTTTACATTTATCTTTTATATCATTAGATTCAGAATTAATTTTTAATAATTCCTCAAATATTATCTTTGCATCTTCTAATTTCTTATTCTTTAAAAAATTTTCAGCTTTGGTTACTTTTTTATCCCATTTTTCATTTTCTTTGTTGATAATTTTCTTTAATAATTCTGAATATTTTTCTAATGAAAATATTTCGATTGCTTTTTGTATGTAGTATTTAGCTTTTGAAATTTGTTTTTTATTGAAGAAATCCACAGCTACAATATAATAATTTTCTGCTTGTTCTTTTGGTTTTATTTCTTCGTTACTATATATCTTCAGCCATGCTGTGTTAATTTTATTAGCTTCTATTTCAGCTTTAATTTCTTTGTTTAAATTTTCTAAGCGTAACACTAAATTTTGTTTTATTAATTTTCTTTTTGTCCAATCTAATAGTTGCTTATAATTAGTTTTTAAAAATTTACAAGGCTCATTGTTACCATTGTCGTTCTTTTCTTTAATTTTTATCAAATCATTAATTAAACTTTCGAATTCGGAATCCAAAAATGCTTTGTCTTTTGTCGTTAAAAGATACTTGCAACGAGCGTATGCTCTAAGTATGTAATATTCAGACAAAGACTTCCTTTTAATTGCTTTATCAAGTTCATTTACTGCCGTTTTATATGTATAATCTTTTGCACTTTTTTTATTTACAAGTAATTGGGCATACAAATAAAAGTGATTATGTTTTGATTGTCCATTACGTAAAAAAAATGATAAGCAGTTTTCCATGTGGTTTAAAATATCATTTGAAGGAGTTTTACCAAGTTCATATCCTTTTATGTAATCATCTGTAGCTACTGCATAATATTGTTGAAAATAATTAATTTCAGCTCTCGTGTAATAATACAAAGCATTATCAGGCTCTATTGATATAGCCTTGCTTAATTCTTCTTTTGCCTTATTGGGATTATAATTTTCTTTGTATAATAAACCTTTCTCATAATAATATTTTGCATTTTTACTATTTTTATTTATTGCTTTGTTAAAATATTCTATTGCACCATCATAATCATATTCTTTCTTCTTTTTAAGTCCAAGTTTAAAAAATTTTTCCGCTTCTTGATTATTAATTTGTGATATTCTTTGTTTAAGTTCTTCTTTTTTTAAATATTCTTTTTCTTCTTGTAATTTTGAACATTTATTGATAAATTCTTGTGCTGATTTTTTTAACGAACTTTTGCTACTAATTTTTGTATAATATTCAATAGCTTGTTTGTATTCTTTTAAATCTTGATATATTTCACCTATTTTGAAATTGTACTTATCTAACTTCCCTGCAATGAATTCTTTAACTTCAATGTGGCTCAAGGTTTGAGAAATTTCTTTAGTTTTAGTAATCGCAGTTTTTAAATCTTCAATAGCTTTATTTTTGTAAGACTCTTGATTAAATCCTAAGTAAGCTATAGCTCTATTATAATAAATATCTGGAATTTCTTTGTTATCCTTTACTTTGTTATAAAGCAATATGTAAGTGTAGTAGAATACTGCATCGTGAAAAGCTTTATTATCTATACTCTTTTTTGCCAATAAACATAAATCTTCATAGTTTAAATAAGATATGATATTTTTTACTTTGTTAAAATATTCCTTTGCTTTTTCTGTTTCAGAACTGTTATTGTATAACTTTGCAATAGAAAAATTTAGTTCTAAAAATTCTATATCTGAACCATGAGTTTTGATATTTTGTTCAACAAGATTTTTTAAATTTTCAACATCTTCCAATGAACCTTCTTGTTTGCATTTTTGTAATATACTATCAAGTTGCTTTTCTTTTTCTGATTTTTCTAAATTTTGTTTGTTTTTAACATTTTGCTTATTGAGCAATGGTTTAATAATATATGATACACCTTTTTCTTTCCTAAAAACTTCATACTTTTCTTTATTATATTTAGAAAAGTATCCATGCAAACATCCTAATATCATCAATGAAAGTTGAATTATTCCACCTATATTAACAACAAATTCATCTGATATCTCGACTTCAAATGCTAAACAAACACATGCAAAGAAAAACAAGATTAACGCAATCCGCCAAACATGAGAAAAGAATAGTATTAATTTCATTGATATTGTCTCGTTTTTCATTTATTCCTCTTAAAAATCAATAGTCCTGCCACCTCTTAAATGCTTATAGTAAGCAAAATAGAATTATCTTCTAGGACTTCTTCTTGTTCAAGTTTATAAGAAGGATTTTTTTTAATTTGAGATTTTATGTTATCGCAAATCTGTTTTTGAACTTTTTCTTTTGCCAACTGATTATAATGTTCAGAAACTTTATCACGAAAATGTTTAATATCATCTTTCCAGTCATTATAACCTCTTGTTTGTATTTCATACTCGCCAGTTTTGCTTTTTATAAAATGAAGTTCATAGCATTCAATATCACAAATTAACTCATTATCCTTCTCTAAATAATGCACATTTGCTTTTTTAAAAGCCTTTTTTAGAATTTCTTTATCATTGAACTTAGTTTTGTATTTTAATTTCATATATACAGACATAATTTACACTCCTCTTAAAAATCAATAGTTCTGCCACCTCTTGTGCGTTCAATTGTTTCAGTGGTTTTCTTTGCTCTTTCTTTCTTCTTGACCGTTTCTTCTGTTTCTTCTGGCACATAATTATAATTTTCATCATGTGCGGTAGCAGCTACAGCTCTTTCATTTGCCCACTCTCTAATAGCCAAAATCTGCTCTGATTGTGTTGTAGAAAGTGGTACAGTATTTTTTATAACCTTAAATAAATCTTCTTCTTTTAATGTTCTGTTTTCTGAAAACGCTTCAAATAATGCTGAAACTACAACTTGCTCAATCTCTGAACCTCCAAAGCCTTCTGTTGACTGTGATAGCCTATTCAATAAATCATCTATAATAGCAAAATCCTTTGACTTACTATTTTTTAGCCTTTTTTCAAGGTGAAGTTTAAAAATTATTTTGCGTTCATTAACCGTAGGAAGGTCAACAAAAAATATCTCGTCAAATCTGCCTTTTCTAAGCATCTCAGCAGGTAATCTTGAAATATTATTTGCTGTAGCAATAACGAATACTGGTTTAGTTTTTTCATTCATCCAGGTAAGGAATGTTCCAAATACTCTTGAAGTTGTTCCGCCATCCATTTCACCGCCAGAACTACCGCCAAACCCTTTTTCAATCTCATCAATCCAAAGAATTGAAGGTGCAACGGCTTCGGCTGTCTGTATTGCTTTTCTCATGTTTTCTTCTGAACTGCCAACAAGTCCAGAGAAAATTTTACCAACATCAAGACGCAATAAAGGTAATTGCCACATCGCACTCATAGCCTTAGCCGTCATTGACTTTCCGCAGCCTGCAACCCCTGTAATTAATACACCTTTAGGTGCAGGCAAATTGTAATCTTTTTGGGCTGTTCCAAGCCATGAATTATTGCGTTTGGATAACCATTTTTTCATATTTTCTAAACCACCAACATCATCAATGTTTACGGTGGTATTGATAAATTCAAGGATTCCAGTCTTTTTTATAACTTGACATTTTTCTTCTAGGATAATATCAAGTTCTTTAACTGTTAATTGTCCTTTTGTAACCATAGCACGTGCAAAAGCATTCTCAGCTTCTTGCAGGGTTAAACCTTGAGCAGTCTTACATAACAGTTCCTTTCCTTTTTCATCAAGGTCGATTAAAATTCCAGAACCTTCATTCATATCAAGCATTTCATCTAAAAGGCTTTTGAGTTCATCTAATGTAGGTAAATCAAATTCAACAACAGTAATATCTTTTTGCAAATCATTAGGTAAAACAAGTGTTGGGGCAAGAATAACAACATTTTTAGAACATTCAGCATTTTTTAATGAACCTGCAACATCTCTGATTTTTCTTATAAATTCATAATCCGCATTTCTGCCTTGAATGCCTAAAAGAGGGTGAACATCTTTTAATACAAGTATTGCTGGTTTGTTATAACTATCAATAAAACTCAAAGCTTCAACAGGATTTTCAGCATTATTTATCTTTTCTTGTCCGTTATTAATAAGTTTATTTAATCCTTCGGTAACACTCCAGACAAGCACATCTCTTTTGATTTTTATAGCTTTAGTATTATTTGCAATTTTTGTAATAAGCCCTATTGCACGTATTTCTTCCCAAGTTGAAATATACACAAAACTGAACCTTGCTTTAAAAAGGTTTGTTAAATATTGTTCAGTTTTCTTGATACCTTCCAGCTTTAAAGTTGCAGTTTTTGCCATATTTACCTCACTAATTCCGCTAATGCTTTAAAATCACCCATGCCAGTCATTACAACTTTATTGTCTGGGCTTATGCGTACTTCAATCTTATTCTTACATTCGGTTATTACTTTTTGGTTATATCTATCTGTCAAAAAGTAATAATTTTGATTACTTGAACCAACCCAGGCACGTGAATAGTCTGTTTTATCCTGTTCATATCTGCCATCTATCAGAATATCAACGTATTTAATCAGTTCTTGAAAGTCTTTGTTATCTTTAAGGGCTGAATATTCATACCCAGTAAATAGAATTACAGACAGCCCAATCTCTTGAACTGCCTTACTTATCTCTGTTACTGCTTCAATCTGCTCTAACGGTTCACCACCAAGCCAAGTTATACCTTCAACCCTGTCTTTATACTGCTTAATTAGTTCTATAAAATCTTTTGTATCGTAGGTAGTTCCGCCCTCTTTATCCCACATGTGAGAATTGGCACAACCTTTACAATGCAAAGAACACCCTTGAACCCAGATAGCAAAACGGGTTCCAACACCTTCAACATTGGTTATAGGAATATATGAATTTATCCTAATGTCCATTCTGTTGATACTCCTCATTTGAAGTATAGATATGTTGTTCTGTTTCGTTGTATTCGTGAGTGAACTCTGATTTAACAGTCCTTGCTCCTGTAAGATTTTCAACTTCTTTAATGTAACCCAAGCAGGATTTACCTTTAATGCCAACTGTTTCGGATTCTATTCTGCCATCAGGATATACTCTTATTTTAATTTGCTTTGCCATATCACAATTTCCTATCTTTTACACCATATTATCTAAAATGATGTATAAAACTGAAAAGCCGTATCAAGTCTGAATTTAGACTTATACGGTTTTACTGTTAAAGATTATTTATACACCGTTACTGTAAAAAAATGTTTGTGTTATGATTTTCTTGTAGAATTTATACACCTGAATAGATAGTCTGTTGTATATTTTACGGTGTATTAGAGTTCAAAATTATTGTAAGAGTAGTCAATTTCTTCCTGAGCTATGCCAATATATCTAAGTGTTATGGCTGGACTTGAATGGTTTAAAATTTTCTGTAACAATGCCACATCATTATTCTGCTTATAAAAGAAATACCCGAATGTCTTACGCATCGTATGTGTACCTACATTGGCGGTAATTCCAAGATGTTCACACGCTTCATTTATAAATCTATATACCTGAGAGCGGTCAAGTCTGCAATGCTTTTTGCCCACAAACAAAGGTTCATCAGAACTAATTGAGTATGTTTTATCTCTTTCAACTAAATATTTTTTAACAAGACCTCTTAATTTTTCATTTAGCGGAAATCGTTTATACTTACCTGTTTTCTTCTCTATAATTTCTACATACTGCTTGTTTCTGACATCCTCAATATCCAAATTCAAAATATCACTAATACGTAAACCTGTATTTGTGCCAAATGCCCATATAAGCTGATTTCTACGACTGTGCCTTGCTAAATATTTTTCTATAGCCACTACATCTTCTTTGCGTTTTATTGGTTCTACTAAGTTCTTCATTTTTACATTCCTTTCTGTCTTTGTGGTGCATTTAAGAATGTAATAAGAGAACTGATATTTTGAAACATGCCTGTAAAATCGCTTGTTTGTGCTATAATTAGGTCATGGCAGATAATCAGATAGTAATATTTAAAACCGAAGATGAAAAAGTTTCAGTTAATGCAAGGCTAGAAAATGATACAATCTGGCTTACTCAAAAATCAATGGCTGAACTGTTTGGGTGCAGTTCCGATAATATTTCTTTGCATTTAAAAAATATTTTTAATGAAGGTGAATTAAACAAAGATTCAGTTACCGAGAAAATCTCGGCAACTGCAAGTGATGGTAAAAACTACCCTACACAATTCTACAATCTTGATGCCATCATATCTGTCGGCTATCGTGTTAATTCCCAAAGGGCAACACAATTTAGGATATGGGCAACTAATATTCTAAAAGAATACATTAGAAAAGGTTTTGCACTTGACGATGAACGATTAAAGGATAACGGTTCAAGATATTTTAAGGAATTAATCCAACGAGTTCGTGATATTAGAAGCTCTGAAAGAAACCTGTATCAGCAAGTAACAGATATTTATGCAACTTCTATTGACTATGATTCAAAGGCGGAAATTACAAGACAGTTTTTTGCTACTGTTCAAAATAAAATGCACTATGCAGCTCATAAGCATACAGCCGCAGAAATTATTTATGAAAGAGTTGATAACGAAAAGCCTTATGTAGGTATGACTAACTTTAAAGGTAATTATCCAACAAAAGATGATGTTAAAGTTGCTAAAAATTATTTGTCTGAAAAAGAATTACAGGTCTTAAATCTTCTGGTTGCCCAGTTTCTTGACTTTGCAGAGTTGCAAGCATTGGAAGAACACCCGATGACAATGAAGGATTGGATAGAAGAACTGGACAGACAGCTTTTAGGTAACAGAAGGGAACTTTTAACTGATAAAGGTAAAATCTCACACAAACAAGCTGTCGAAAAAGCTGAAAAGGAATTTGAAATTTACCGCCAACGTGAAATGCGAGAATTAGAATCCGATTTTGATAAAGCTATAAAAAAAATAACTGATAAAAATAATATTTAAACTTATTTAAAACATTCAACGACACGTACCTAGAATGCCCGTCAAGGTGTTTTGTTATAACACCTAGATAATTTTTTACAGTAAATTCTTATATTTGCAATTTACGTGGTATAAATTTACTTTATCTGACCTAGTATTAATTTTCTATATAGTTCATTATATAATTCATTAGATACAGATTTTATAACATTCTTTACATTTGCGCTAAACAAATTTTTTAAACCAAAAACATCATAAGTAAGCTGCAATGTAGTAATATCGCTATCGTCAAGTAGGTCTGCAAATGCTTTTTTATAACTCGTTAATTGTTCTTGTGATTCATCGGGTGATTTGTAAAATACTACTTCTTTTAATTCATTGGTATAATAGTTATCTAATTTAGAGTATAGTTCTTTCTTTTGTAACAAATCTATTATAGTAGCCATAGTTAAGCTATCCCTTTTTGAATTAGGATTTAAAAACTTTTGCAAAGGTTTAATTTTTTCTTTATATCTATATTGCAATTCACATCTTAAAAGGTTTAGCCTCGAAATATTCAAGATAGAATTATTCTCAATTTTGTATCCGCCATGCGAACTTATATACTTTATTTCATCATTAGTTAAAGGATATTTTAATATTATTATCCCCTTATTTGCTTTATTTAGTAATTC
>UNSJ01000051.1 GCA_900548405.1 Candidatus Gastranaerophilales bacterium
ACGATTAAAGACTTTATTAACAAAACTGATAAAAAACAACCTCAAGCATATTTAGAAGTATCTATTGTTGAGTTAAACGAAGATGGTTCTAAAGAATTGACAAATACTTGGACTGTTATGAGTAATTCATTCTCAGCTTCATTCGACGGTACATCAACATCTACGGATTCTATGTATCCGATATTCTTCAAAGGAAACGGATGGACTCTTGTTGACCCTGAATCATTCTCAGACGGTAAATATGAAGAAGTCGGTAAGGTTGGTAAATGGAACGGACCTTTGAATATTATGTACACAATTAACTACCTTGTTAAAAACGGAAAGGCAAGAGTTGTAGTTAATCCTCGTATCATAATTACAAACGGTGTAGAATCAAAAATTGAAGTTACTCAAGATTACTTGGAAAGCGTAGAAGTAGATTCTTCAACATCAACAGGCGGTACTGTTGTAACCAGAGATTACAACGTTGCAGATGATCAGGGTGTTACAGTAGGTATTACTCCGTTCATAAGCCCGGATGGTTATGTTACATTAAACATTGTACCTGAATACTCAACTGAAATCGGTGCGGTAGACGGTCAAGAATCTATAAACGGACAAATTATTTCTTATAAGGCAGCTACATTGCTCAGCCACAGAAACTTAGATTTGAAAAATGTAAGAATCAAAGATGGAGAAACTCTTGTAATCGCAGGTATGATTCAAGAAAAAGAATCAAAAACAATTAACAAAATACCTGTACTCGGTGATTTACCATTGGTTGGCGCGTTATTCAGAAGCACTATCAGTTCAAAATCAAAATCTGAAATGGTAATAATGATTACTCCAAAAATCATTACTGATACAGAAGACGCGATTGGAAATACTGACACATTATAGAATAAAATGATAATATAAGATGAATGAACTACTAAACAGGTTAAAAAACAGTGTCAATACACAGATACTGAATAAGGTCGACAGCACACTATTGGAACAATACAAATTTGTTCCAATTAGTGTTAAAGACAATTTTCTGTTTGTTGCTATCAATTCTTCTTCCGATAAAGAAGTAATCAACCTTAAACTGAAAGAATTTTATCCGCAGCAAGTTAAATTTATTCAGGTGCCTGACCAGGATTTATTTGATTTGATTAAAAGCCTGAAAGAAGATATGCAGAAAGAATCAGGTGATGACGGCACATCAAAGCAGGTAAAACTTGGCGAACTTTTAGTTCAAAAAGGTTATATTAATGATGTTCAGCTTTTGCAGGCTTTAGCAGAAAGCAAACGACAAAAGATTCCGATAGGTTCTACTTTATTTAAGCTGGGATTTATCACTCTTGACCAGCTGAAAGAAATTCTTCACCTGCAAACAGGTTATGATTTGGTTACTCCGGAGCAATTAGCCGGGCAGGAAAAATTCGTTAAGATTCTTCCTGAAGACTTTATCAAGAATAATAAAATTATACCGATTTCTTCGGATGGAAAAACTTTAATCTTGGGTGTTGTTACACCTGTAAAACCTGATGTTTTAAAAGAAATCATTTATTTAACAGGACAAAATCCTAAACAATTATTGATGACTCATTATGAGTTTGAGAACTCATTAAATACTTTCTTCAGTGAACAAAAGAAAGAAACCGAAAGAGTTATCAAAGAGATTGAATCAGAATCTCAAGAGTTTGAAGTTGAAGAATCCCTTGCGGATATGGTTGATAAACAGTTAAAGGATTCAACCGGTTCTGTTGCAAAATTCGTAAACCAGATTATTACAAACGCTATTGATAACAAGGTATCAGATATTCACATTGAACCGAGATTATCAGGCTATATCGTTAGATACAGAAAAGACGGTATGCTTCAAAAAGTTCTTGATATTCCTCCAAAGGTTGAAACTTCAGTAATCGCGCGTTTCAAGGTACTGTCAAGAATGAACATTGCAGAACACAGACGACCTCAAGACGGTACGTTCTCAATTAAATATAAAAACGGTTCTTATGACTTCCGTATTAACACACTTCCTGTTTCGGGCAAAGAAAAGGTTTGTATCCGTGTACTTGCTCCTGCGGTCAGCTTGAATGCTGATGATAAAAATATTAAACTGGTGGGTGGTACTGAAGAAGATGTTGCTAAAATTAAGAATATGGTTAGCTGTCCTAACGGTATTATCTTAACATCAGGTCCTACCGGTTCAGGTAAAACTACTACGCTTTATTCGGTATTAAAAAGCTTGAACGATGAAGACGTAAATATTACAACAATCGAGGATCCGATAGAAATTAAGCTGGAAGGTATTAACCAATCTCAAATTAACGCAAAAGCAGGTATCACGTTTGCATCTTGTATGCGTGCGATATTAAGACAAGACCCTGATATCATTCTGGTTGGTGAAATTCGTGACTATGAAACATTGGAAATTGCGATTTCGGCGGCCTTAACAGGTCACTTGGTATTAAGTACAGTCCACACAAACTCAGCTGCAGCAACAGTTACACGTTTGATTGAAATGGGTGCAAAAGATTACCTGGTATCTTCTACTTTATCAGGCGTTATTGCTCAACGTTTGGTTAGAAGACTTTGCGATGACTGTAAAGAAGAATTCTTCGCAACTCACGATGAAGCAAGACAGATAATTGCAAACGAAGATGAAATTAAGGAATTTATGAAAAAACCGATTTATAGAGCTAAAGGATGCAACAAATGTGATTTTACAGGATACAAAGGCAGACTTGGCGTATATGAAATTATGGCTATCAACAAAGAAATTAAAAAATTAGTTGCATTAGGTGCTCACGATTTGGAAATTGAAGAAGCTGCGGTTAAAAATGGTATGAAAACACTTCACCAATCATGCTTAAACCATATTCTGAACGGTATGACTACAATAGATGAATTCGTCAGAGTACTCGGTGTGGTTAATGAATAGGAGAAACAATGACAATATATAACTATATAGCATTAAAGAATAATAAAGATATTGTTAAAGGTAAAGTTGATGCTGCCGACCTTCGCGAGGCTCGTGAAAGTATCAGAAAATTAGGCTTTATTCCTACAAAAGTATACGAAGAAAAAGCGAAAGGCGACGATAAAGCCGATAAAAAAGATGATGTTAAAGCCGGCAAAATTAAAAAGCTCGGGCTTCAAGATCGTATGGACTTTACTTCAACGCTTCAAATTCTTGCACAATCAGGTATACCTATCATTGAATCATTAATGTTCATTGAAAACGATGCGGCTAAGCTTAAAGTAAGACTTGTTGCAAAAGAGCTGAGAAGGCAGATTATGGCTGGTGCAACTTTCGCTGATACAATTGCAAAATATCCTAACCAGTTCGGACAAATTTATATCGGTCTGTGTAAAGCAGGGGAAGATTCCGGTGAATTGGAAAAAACATTACAGCGTTTGTTGGAATTATTGAGTAAAGAAGCTGCCATTAGAGGTAAAGTTATCGGTACATTAATGTATCCGATGTTCGTTATCGTTTTGGCTGTAATCATTGTACTTGTAATGTTAATGTTTGTATTCCCTGTATTTAAAGAAATGTTTGACGGTATGGGTAAAGAATTACCTTGGATTACTGCTACATTAATGAGTGCCGGTATATTCCTGAAAACATACTGGTTCTTTGTTCCGCTTATCTTGGGTTCTATTTTCGGTTTCTTTGCGTTCATTATGAACTGGCAACCTAGTAAAAGAAAAATTGATGAGTGGGTTTTAAAAGTTCCTCTTTTGTCAGATTTGATACAGTATTCAAACTTTGCAAACTTTATTGCGGTTATGCAGGTTGCTTATGATGCGGGTGTTCCGATTATTGAATGTTTGTATTTGGCAAATATGACTTTAACAAACTATACGTTAAAAGTTAAAATTGAAACTGCTACATTGAAGGTTCAACAAGGGCAGCACCTTTCCATTGCATTGCGCTCAACACGTGTAATGCCTAAAATGATTCTGTTTATGATTGCAACAGGTGAGCAGTCAGGTCGTTTGGGTGATATGCTTCTCCAAGCAACTTCTTTTATTGATAAAAAGCTTGATGCAATTATTGATACAATGACAAAAATGATTGAACCGATAATGTTGATTGTAATCGGAAGTATCGTATTGACATTAGCGTTAGCATTGTACTTACCGCTTTTCAACTCTTACATGTCAGATTAAAAAACAGGAGAGCAGATTTGAGTAAGAAAACATACGTAATTACCGGTGCAACATCAGGTATAGGCAATACTCTGGTAAAGGAGTTTTGCAAAAATAATACTGTTTTTGCAGGATATCGTAATGAAAAGTATGTTGATGAGTTAGAAAAACTCGGTGCAATCCCATTTTATATAGATATGGAAAAAAAGGATTCTATTGCTAAAGCTGCTGCATTTATAAAATCTCAGACAGAAACTATTGATACAATTATAAATGTTGCAGGGTGTGTTGTTGCAGGTGTGATGGAAAAGCTGGATGTTAACGAAATTCGAAAACAGTTTGAAATAAATACCTTTTCACATTTGGATTTTACTCAAAGGCTTTTACCTTTGCTTGTAAATGGCAAAATAATAAACATCAGCTCAATGGCAAGTTATGGAATTTTCCCTTTTGTAGGTCCTTATTGTGCATCTAAGAGAGCTTTAGATATATTGTTTAACTCAATGGCAATCGAATCAAATATTAAGGTGATTTCAGTTAAACCGGGTGTTATTGCTACTCCTTTATGGGGAAAATCAGTTCAATTAAATAAAAAATCAATAGAAAATTGCAAAAATCATGAAAAAGAAATGCAATATATGGTTGCAAATGCTGAAAAAAATGAAAAAAACGGACTTGATGTACACAAAGTAACTGATTTAATAGTTAAAATTGACAGTTTGGATAATCCTAAATCATCATATACAGTGGGCAATGATGCAAAGTTTGCACAATTCGTATCTAAGCTTCCGCAAGATTGGATTAATAAATTAGTAAAATGCGGGATAAAAGCTAAGGTTTCTTCCGTAAAATAATCTCATAGTTAAGAACTTCAGCTATTTCAGCCAATTCTGAAACTCTTAATCTGTTATTTTTCATTTTGTTATAAAGGTTGCGAATACTGTCTTCTTTACCAAAAAGCTCATTAACAGCGTATTTCAAGAGAGTCATATTTAGTCCTTCAAGGTTTGCAAGGAACTTTAGCTGGGAACAAATGTTTTTAGTTTCAAGTTTAAATTCTTTTGCCATATTAAAAATTATAACATATTTGACATAATATTTCAATATATAATGAAAAAATTCACTATATAATGAAACAAAAATAATTTTGACATTTCTTATCCTCCACGAGGTCACTTGTAAAAATCTTTGTATTTGTGCTAAAATTGCTCATAAATATTACTTAAGAGGTAGAATATGAAAATAGCTTTGTTAAATCATGGATGTGCAAAAAATCTTGTAGACAGTGAACTTATGCTCGGGCTGCTTGCAAATAAAGGACATGAAGTTACTCTTGATGAAAAGGATGCGGAAATCGTTGTAATTAATACCTGTTCTTTTATTCATGATGCTGAAAAAGAGTCAGTTCAAGCTATTTTGCAAATGGTTCAAGACGGTAAAAAAGTTATAGTCACAGGATGTCTGCCTCAAAAGTATAAAGGGGAGCTCAAGAAAGCTATTCCTGAAATATCCGGTATGATTGGAACTGCTGATATAAAAGAAATTGTTGAAGTAGTAGATAAAGTCGCTCACGATCAAAAATATATTTCAAAAGTTTCAGAAAAACCTGAATATATTTATCCTGAAAACATTGAAAGACAGCAGATAACAGTTGGAGCAAGCTCTTATATTAAAATTGCTGACGGTTGTAATTATCATTGCGGATACTGTATTATTCCCCAGCTTCGCGGAGAATATCATTCAAGAACTATTGAAAATATTGTTGAAGAAGCAAAGGCTCTTGTCGAAAAAGGTGTTACCGAGATTGTGCTAATTGCGCAGGATACAACAAGCTATGGTATTGATTTATACGGAAAACAAGAGCTGCCAAGACTTTTAAAAGAATTAAACAAAATTGAAGGGCTTGGATGGATAAGAATAATGTATGCTTACCCTTCACAAATGAGTGACGAATTAATGGATGCCATTGCAAGTCTTGATAAAGTTGTAAAATATGTAGACCTGCCGCTTCAGCATTATAATGTGGAAATATTAAAAGCTATGCGCAGACCTGCTTTTGATTATGATGAATTGATTAAGAAAATAAGAACTAAGATTCCTAATGTTGCTATCAGAACAGCATTTATTGTAGGGTATCCTGGTGAAACTGATGAACAGTTTAATGAGCTATATGAATTTGTAAAACGTTCAAAATTTGATAAAATGGGTGTTTTTGAATATTCAAGAGAAAGAAATACTGCATCTTATTCAATGCTTGAGCAGGTGCCTGCAAAAATTAAAAAGCAAAGACATAAGAAATTAATGACATTACAGCAAAAAATTTCAAGAGAAATAAACGAAAAATATGTAGGGCAGACTCTGCCTTGTATAGTAGAAGGCTACACTGATGAAGGTATTGTTTTAATGCGTTCTGAACATGATGCGCCGGAAATCGACGGTATGGTATACGCAACTACTGATAAGGCAGTTGTTCCGGGTGATATAGAAAATGTGGTAATAGAGCGTGCTGATGAATATGATTTATACGGTACTTTAAATTAATATATATTATGATATAATAAATTTATAGTTTTTAGGATTAGTGATGGAATTTGTAGAAAACAGAGAAGTTGAAAAAGAACAATTAAAGGCCATTTGCAGGGATATGTTAAAATATTCTCCTTCAAAAATATGCGGCATGTTGGGAAACGCTATTATTGTTCCTGTTTATACGAGTCTGTTATCACCTGAACAGTATGGGTTGTATTCTTTATCAATCGCTTTGCTGTCATTTTTGTGTATTATTTTTTCTGACTGGATTGGACTTTCAGGTTTAAGATTTTTTAAACAGCACCAAATGACACAAGATATGCCTAAATATTTAACTACACTGGTTACAATGCTTATAGCAAACATTCTTTTAATGTTTTTGGTGGCGTTTATATTTAGAGAAAATTTCTATGCGTTTTTCAAAATTCCTGCAAAATATTTTTTTGCAATATTACTTTTGATTATACCAGTAGCCATAAGAGCATTGTTATTCCAGCTTTTGAGAGCGCAGTTGAAATCCATGTCATTTACGCTTTCAACAATAATAAATCAATTTTTAACAATACTTTTATCAATATTCTTTGTAAAATTTTTCCATTTGGGAGCTATTGCGCTTCTATTGGGTATGGGAATTTCAATATCATTAATTGATTTGCTTTTAATCTATCAAAGTAATATTCTTTCTTGGTTTAAGCTTCAAAAAATAGAGTGGCATTCAGTTTTGCCTATAATTAAATATGGAATACCTATTGCTGCAACATCATTAAGCGCATGGATAATTAACCAAAGCAATAAGTTTATTATGAACAGCATACACGGATTTTCTGAAGTCGGTATAGTTGGCGTTGCTTACGGTTTAACTTTGCCTCTTTTAATGACAATTTTTTCAATAATTACAGTTGCTGCAATCCCTCGTATTATAAATATGTATGAAGAGAGAATTGACGTAAGACCTTTAATTTCAAGATTTGTAGGATATTTTATCCTTGTAGCTTTGCCTGTAATCACTGTTATTTCAATTTATTCGGTTGATTATGTGCAAATGCTTTCTTCTAATGAAAAGTTTCTGACAGCATTTAAATTAATACCTTATTTTGCATTCGGAACTTTCTTTATGGCATTAACAGACTACACCACATTACAATACCATTTGGCAAATAAAACTTATATTGAATTTATTATAAAATTAACATCAGGCATTGTAGGTGTTGTTTTAAATATATTGCTGATTCCTAATTACGGTTTAGTTGGTGTAGGGATAGCTACATTGAGCGCAAATTTCTTATATTTCTTGCTGAGCGTAATTATTGTTCTGCCCGGTTTGAGATTAATATCTCCTAACCTGACCATTTTACGAATGGCAATTTCATATATACCTTTTGCGGCTTTATATTATGCTTTTAACAAATATTCAGGCATGCCTGCGCTGTTTGAGATGGCTTCTCTAATGTTGATTTTCTATTTATGCTATTGGGGCTTGAGCCGTACGCTTTTAAAGCGTCCTGAGTAGTTGATAAACAAGGCTTTACATTTGTTAATAAATTAGCAACAAAAAATTATCATAGACATTATATGTTTTATGTAGGACAGCTGTGTGCAAATTTATTAAGAAAATGTAATAAAAAATAGAAAATTCAATACTCTCTTGGTAAAATTGGGAAGCTGGACGAATTAAATGAAATAAATAACTTAATAATAATTAGGGAAAATTGAAAGGAAGTAAAAACATGATACAGATTAAAGCCGGTAAACGAAAAGTTGTTGCTTCGTTATTGACCTTTTGTTTCTTCTTGCAGCAATCTTTCTGTTTGCAGGTATTAGCTACAAATATATCCGGTGTTAACGGAAATAATGGTGTTTTTGACATTACTCCTACGGCTAAAAACCCTGCTGGTGATATAGGTTTCAGAAAGTATCAAAATTTTGAACTAAGCGAAGGTGATATTGCTAACTTAATATTTCACTTGCAAGGTCAGGATTTATCAAAATTTGTAAACCTTGTAGATAATACTATTAATATTCAAGGTATTGTAAACGCTGTTAATAAAAATGGTGATTTTAACAATGGTCATGCAGTGTTTATTTCTCCAAACGGCATGGTTGTCGGAGCAAGCGGTGTTTTAAACGTTGGCTCTCTATCAGTATTAACTCCTGATCAAGACTCATATGATAAATATAAAAGTGATTTAAGCCGTCCTTCATTAATCAGTGATTATGAATCAAGATTAGGTCAGGGAAATGCTACTGTTCAAATTGACGGTAAAGTATTAGCCCGTGATTTGGTTAATATTAATGCTTCAAATGTAAATATTTCTCAAAATGCTGCTATTATGGCAGGTATAAAAGACGCAACAAAACTCCTTTCAAAAGCTCAAGCAGAATCATTGTTTAATCAGTTAGTTAAAGCTGATAATACTGTCAGCGGAAATTCTTTCGCAAATAAAAGCGGTACAATTAAAATCACATCGTACGGAGCAGATGGCGGTATCAATGTCGCAGGTAATATGAAAAACTTCGGAGCAGGAAATACTGAACTTACAAATTCTGGTTCAAAAGGTATTAATATTTCCGGAAAAGTTTCTAATGGAAACGGTAATACGACTTTGTCAAATTCAAACGGAGCTGTTAATGTTTCAGGTTCACTTGTTAACAACAAAGGAACAATGTCATTATTGAATACAGGTTCAGGTATTAAAGTCGCTTCAACAGGAAATATTTCAAATAATGGAACTTTGCTTGTAACAAACAATGGTGCAAACGGAATTCAAATTGACGGTTCTGTTTCCAACAAAAACGGTAATGCTACTTTAACTAATGAATCAGGTGCATTACTTGTAAACGGAACAGTTTCAAATAACGGAACAAAATTAACAATGACAAATACAGGTTCAGGGTTAAAGATTTCATCAACAGGAAAAGTTGAGAATATCGGTGAACTAGCAATGTCAAACAGCGGAGCAGACGGTTTAATAATCGCCGGTTCCGTAAATAACCAAGGTACAGCAAATGTTACAAACACAGGTGCAGGTGAATTACTGGTATCAGGCAACTATACAAATAAAGGTAATTCAACATTTACCAATAAGGGTTCTAAAGGTTTAACTATAAGCGGTACTGTTGACAATGCAGGAAACTTATTGCTGGATAACTCAGCAGCAGCTTTAACTGTTGACGGTAATGTTATTAACAACGGTAATTTAACTGTTAAAAATACAGGTTCTAAAGGTTTATTAGTTAACGGCACATCATCAAACAAAAACGGTTCATCAACTTATACAAATGAATCAGGTGCATTACTTGTAAACGGAACAGTTTCAAATAACGGAACAAAATTAACAATGACAAATACAGGTTCAGGGTTAAAGATTTCATCAACAGGAAAAGTTGAGAATATCGGTGAACTAGCAATGTCAAACAGCGGGGCAGACGGTATAATAATCGCTGGTTCCGTAAATAACCAAGGTATAGCAAATGTTACAAACACAGGTACAGGTGAATTACTGGTATCAGGAAACTATACAAATAAAGGTAATTCAACATTTACTAATAAAGGTGCTAAGGGGTTAACAATTGGCGGAAGTGTTAATAATAACGGAAAATTATTATTTGATAACTCAGCAGCAGCTTTAACTGTTAACGGTACTGTTACTAACACAGGTGAATTAACAGCAGCAAACAGCGGAGCAAACGGTCTTCTTGTTAACGGTTCAATAACAAATTCTACCGGTACTGCAACTTTAACTAATACAGGGGCTAAAGGCATTACTGTTGCTGATACTGCAAAAGTTACAAACAAAGATAATGCTGTTAACTTAAACAATACAGGCAAAAGCGGAATTATTGTAAAAGGTTCTGTTAAAGGCAAAGGAATTAATATTGATAACTCAAATTCAAATGTTGTAATAGGTCACAACTCAGGTAAAGATTACCTTACTTCAACTTCTGATGTAAATATTAATATTAAAGACGGAAGCTTATTAAATTACGGAACTAAATCTAATTTAATTAAAGCTGATAAAAATTTAAACATTGATGTAGAAAACGGAACAATAGGATTAGGAGTCGGTAATTGCGAAGACGGTGTTTGCACCGGAGTTGACCCTAATTCAAGAGATTTCTCAAAATCTGTAAACGTTGATGTTGCCGGTAATATTAATGCTCAAACAAAAGATACTAAAAATACAAATGATAATTATTTAATTAATATGGCTAGTCGCGGTTCTGATATGAATATTGACAGAATTCATGCTGACGGCAGAGTAATCCTTCTTGCAGATTACGATGAAAACGGAAAAGCAGGTTCATTATTGAATGCTGCATCTGATGCTTCACTTGCAAATGTAGAAGGTACTTCAATTTCCTTAATCGCAAGCGATAAAATAGGAGATGCCAATAAAAAATTAACATTTAACCAGACTGATGTTAACGGCGGTATGGATTTACTTGCAATTAATGATATTAACATTAAAGGATTAGATGATAAATATACTCAAACTAATATTTGTACAATGATTTCAAGAGAAGGCAATATTGATGCAGAGTTCTCAGGTAATACAAATATAAGAGAAATTACAGCAGCAGACGGCATTAAAGTCGTTACACGCGGAGCTGAATTAAATATTGAAAACTTAGGAAAAGTTCCTTATACACCTGAAGATTACTTTGGACCAAATGAAAATATTGCTCCAAAAACAGTAGACCTTACTGCTTTGGATATCAATAAAGGTACAAGACAAGATCCGTTGCTTGCAGATTCTGTTGTAAAAGTTACAAACGGCAGAGTTCAAGACGGCGGAAAGATTAATGTAGTTGCAGATAACGTATATATTGACGGTGAATATACATCACAAGGTAAAGACGGTTTCTTTACAAAACCTGATGACAGCACTAACCCTATTGAAGGTAAAGATGTTGAAATTACAAAAAGACCAGTAAAACCTGAAGATGTAACAGCTATCGGCAGAGATGAAGACGAAAGAAATTACTACGAACCTGTTGACACCGATACTGATACCGACACAGACACAGATACAGATACAGATACAGATACAGACACTGACACAGACACAGACACAGACACTGATACAGATACTGACACAGATACTGACACAGACACAGATACTGACACCGATACCGACACAGACACTGATACCGATACTGATACAGATACAGACACAGATACAGATACCGATACAGACACTGACACTGACACAGACACAGACACTGATACAGATACTGACACAGATACTGACACAGACACAG
>UNSJ01000052.1 GCA_900548405.1 Candidatus Gastranaerophilales bacterium
GTGATTCAACAATTAATATAGGTAAAAACTGTTTTATAAGAGGCGGTTATGTTGTTACAGCAGATAAAAACGGGTTAAATATTAATATTGGAGATGAATGTCTTATTGCCAATAATGTAAAAATTACAGCTACTGATTTTCATACGGTATTTGATGCTGAAACAAAGCTTCCGCTCAATCCGCCTGAAGACATAAATATCGGTAAGCACTGCTGGTTATGCCAGGATGTTACTATCGCAAAGGGTACAATATTACCGGATAACACAATTGTTGCAGCAAAATCTTATGTAACAGGTGTTTTTGAAAAAAGCAACACAATTATCGGCGGAGTTCCGGCAAGAGTAGTGAAAGAAAATACAAACTGGAGCACTACCGGCTATGATAAATATGTTGAATCATTACCCAATTTTTCTGCATAATCAGTGTATTCTTTAATAAAATCAATTATTTCAAGAGCCAATTCTTTTCTCAAGTCGATAGGTGCGTTTTTTAGATATTCCATAGCATGAGAAACCTTGATATTTTTATCATACCAACGGCGCATAATATAGTTATATTGGTCATCAAGAGACATTTCAATGTTAAAATCAATGTCTTTAAGCTTATCAATAATAAAGTCAGCACAACGGACCTGAATGTATTCTTCAGATTGTTCAAGTTTTGCAATTGCAGCACTGACAACAGGATCTATATCATACCAACGTTTTTTCATAAACTTATGATACAGATTTTTTTTACATCTGTCAAGCTACGGCTTCAGAATTGATTAATGCAAGCACAGATAAAGAAACTTCTTTTTGTATATCCTTTTTAGTTCCCTTTAAATATTGGAATGCTCTTGATAATATTTCGTTCTTGTCATACCACCTGCAATATTTCCTGTTAATATTATCTAAAGTCGCGTTTTTGATATAATCCATATCATTATCTTTTTCTTTCACAAGTTTAATAATATATTCGGCATATTTAACCTGTGCATTTTTGTCAGAGCATTCAATCATACTTATTGCCATACAAACATCAGGCTCAAGGTCATACCAGCGCATTAATAAATCTCCTCCCCGTTTCTCTATGTACATTTTTAATATACCCATTATTTTATAAAATAAAACATGGCTTTAAAAATTTATACATTTGGAATTTATTATATAAGTGTTGTATAATTTGGTTATGAAAAAGATATTATCAATAATTCTTTTAGGTGCTTTTATGACTGTGAATGCGGCAGCGTATTGTGAAGTCTTGGAAGGTCATGCCGAAAAAACGGAACAATATCAAAACCAGCTGCAGAATGAATTATTCACAGGTGAAGTTGAACATCTTGAAAGAAAAGATATTATAAATATGACTGTGTCACAAGTGTTAGACAGCAATATAAATATTGAAGGCGATGAATTTTTTGCAGAAGTTACGGATGAAGTAAAAGGTGATAAAGGTGTTATTATTCCGAAAGGAACGATTGCTCACGGTAAGATAACTCAAACAGAAGATTCCAAAAGGCTTGGTCGTCCTGGGTGGATATCTTTGGATTTTGATTATTTAATTACTCCTGACGGCAGAGAAATTCCTATTGAAGGTAAGATGTCAACAAAACTTCATCCTGTTGCAGAAGCATCTAAGATTGTAGTTCAGGATGTAGGGTATACGGTTGCAGGCGGTGCAGTAGGCGGTTTGTTAGCCCTAAACTGGTTAGGGCTTGAAGCTGCTATTGCATCACAAGGCTACACTGTTGCCGGAGGCGCAGCAGTAGGCGGTGCAATCGGACTTGGGATGGCATTGATAAGAAAAGGTCATGATGTATTGATAGCTCCGGGTGATGAAATTCGGGTAAAGATTAATACAACTGTTCCGCTTCCTGTATATAAAGAAACTGCTTTAATGCAGCATGAGATGTTTTATCCCGGACTCGATATTCAAATAAACGATATTAAGCATGAAAAAGACCCGTTTGGTGAAGTTAATACAATAACTTTATCCTTATTAATATCAAATATGTCCGATAAGACTTTTTCAGGCTTGGATATGGCACTGGTAAACGATTATAATGCGGTATTCAGACCTTCAATTTTCGGGGATACCAAAATAATGTTTAAGCAAATACGTCCCGGTGATAAGCTTATCGGAACTGTATCTTTTTCCGTGGATAACGTAAACCGCAAATTCTGGCTCACTTTTTATGACAGACGCAGCGGAAGTGCTTTAACAAAGATTTCAGTAGATAACGCTTACAGAAACGTTTCAGATAAAACCAAAAAGAAAAATGCCAAGCTAAGAAGAAAGAAAACAAACTTCAAAAAAGAAGAAGATTTGCTTGATATCCAGTAATTGTAACGTTTTCGTTATTATTAGCTTGCATAAAAAATATTTTATGTTACAATGTTAGTAATTAGTAAGTAGAAAGAAAGTAGAGGAATTATATGGTGTGCGGAAAACTGGAAATTGATATTTTGAATTCATTTTGGAACCTTATTGAAGAAAATGAAGACAGAGATATCTCTATTCAGGATATTGTAGACGATTTATCCGCTAACGGAATCGACAGAGCCTATACAACTATAAAAACCGTAATGGACAGACTTACCGTTAAATCAATTCTTGTACGTTATAAAGTAGGTAAAAAATTCTTTTATAAAGCTACTATGAACAGACGTGAAATGGCGCTTGATGCTGTGCAATCTGTTGCTGAACAATTTTTTAACGGCAGGCATATTGAAATGATGAAATTTATTGAGAAAGAGTGCCAGCACCTTCTAGTTTAATATGAGTAATTTAGATGAAAGAATATTTGTAGCAGGTTTAATACGCCAGGTATTAATTTCTCGTATATGTGTAAGAGAAGCTGTCTTAAATTTTCCGCGTGATACTGATGATAAAAGTATACACGCAGCTTATCATGCTCTTGTACATTATGAGGCTGACGAGGACTTAAGAGCAAGAGATGCTCTTTATAAAGAAGAACAGGATGACTATTTGGAATTCATATCCCATGTACTTGAAAGTGGAGAGGATTTGCCGGAAAATATAATTCAGAACTATGAAAAATATTATGCTTGTGCAAATATATTACATGAGGAGAATACCAAAGGCTTTTTTAAAAGCTTTTTAAAATTCCTGAATATAAAATAATCCGTAAATACGATGAAAAAAGGAGAGATTATGAAAAAACTACTTGCAGCTTTGGCATTGTTAATGGTTGTTTCCGGCAGTGCTATGGCAAAATCAGATGCTATGCTCGACGTTTTACCGTTATTGTCATCTTCATCAGAACAGCAAAACCGCGTTTGGGTAGGCACATTCCAGCTAGCTTGGAACGATTTGATGGATGGAATTGTTAAAGGTCCTGTAATTTTTGAGGGTGACAAATCAAAACTTGCAAAGCAATTAAATAAACAAAAATTTAAAGCTGACATGTTGTCTGAGGACTCTTACTACAAAACTTACGGGGAAATTTCTCCTGAATTAAAAGAAACTATTGAAAAAGCTATTAAAGAAAAATTTAATGAGACAAGTGATGTATTAAATGGTATTGACTGGACACCGGGACCGAATAAATTCCTTGTATATGCAATGTTAAAGAAAGATTTTAAATTTTTAACAGCATTTGATATATTGAAACCGGCTAAGTTCGGACGTAAGTTCACAAAAGTTCAATACTTTGGAATTGATGAAAACAGCGACAAAATTTTGGATGACATGGTGCATGTAATGTTCTATAATTCCTCAAAAGACTTTGCTGTGATGATTGATACAGAAGGTGCTGATAAATTATATTTGTACAGAACAAATGATAATAAGGCTTTCGATAGACTGTATTCTGATATGTTTATGAAAAGAACACAATATGAAGGCGAAAGAGATTTTATGTCTAAAGATGAACTGAAAGTACCTGACATCAGCTTATATGCAATGAAATCTTTTAACGAACTTTGCAATAAGAGAATTAAAGGTACTGATTTTATTTTAGACCAGGCTTTGGAAACAGTAGATTTTAAGATGAATAATGAAGGCGTTAAGCTTAAAAGTGAAGCAGTAATAGCTACAAAAATGTCAATGCCTATTATGCCTGAATCAGTTAAACCAAGAAAATTTTATTTTGATGACACATTTGTAATGTTCTTGCAAGAAAGCGGTAAAACTAAACCATATTTCGCATTAAGAGTTCAAGATGTTTCATTAATAAATAAAACAGGTAAGAAATAATGTTAAGGAGGTTTTAAAACCTCCTTTTTTATAGTAAAATTTTAATATGGCTAAAGTTAAATCAAAATGGATATGTCAGGAATGCGGATATGAAACCGCAGGTTATCTTGGAAAATGTCCCGAATGCGGCGCTTGGGGCAGTCTGGTTGAAGAAGTTCAATTTGCATCTAAAGGTCAAAATTCTGTTCAGGATGAATTTATTAACAGAGAAAAACCTGAACTTTTAAAAAATATTCATATAGGGGAAGAAGTCAGAGTTTCTACAAATATTTCCGAATTTGACAGGATACTCGGCGGCGGACTTGTTCAAGGCTCGCTTGTTCTTATTGCAGGTGATCCGGGAATTGGAAAGTCAACTATACTTTTGCAAACCGGCGGAGAATTATGCAAAAGCAATAAAAAGGTTTTATATGTATCGGCAGAAGAAAGTGCAAGCCAGTTGAAACTTCGTGCAGAAAGGCTTGATATAAATTCTGACAGCCTTTATGTTTATCCGCAGACTTCTATGGAAAGTATAAAATCACAAATAGAAGAAATTATGCCCGATATTGTTGTGGTAGATAGTATACAGGCAATTTATTCGCAAAACGTTGCAAGCTCTGCCGGAAGTGTTTCACAGATTAGAGAATGCACAAACCTTTTGATGCATATTGCAAAATCGAAAAATATAACAATTATTGTTATAGGACATGTTACAAAAGAGGGAAACATTGCAGGTCCTAAGGTTCTCGAACACATGGTTGATACTGTAATTTACTTTGAGGGAGATAAATATAAATCTTACAGAATGCTGCGCTCTATGAAAAACCGTTTTGGAAACACATCAGAAGTCGGTATTTTTGAGATGCATTCTTCAGGGTTAAAAGAGGTTAAAAATCCTAACGAGCTGTTTTTAAATGAGCGTTCTCAGGTCGCTGTCCCCGGAAGTGCAATTATAGTTACTAATGAGGGCACACGTCCGCTTCTTGTTGAAATTCAGGCTCTTGTCGGTACAACTCCTTATCCTACGCCAAGACGGGTTACAAACGGAGTGGATATGAGCAGATTACTGCAAATTCTTGCTGTGCTTGAAAAACGTGTAGGGCTAAACCTTTCTAAACAAGATGTTTATGTCAATGTAACAGGCGGTATAGATGTTTCAGAACCTGCTGCGGATTTGGGAATTGCCTTAGCTGTTGCAACCTGCGCCAGAGATGTTGTTGTTGACAGTCAAACTGTTATAATCGGTGAAATCGGTTTGTCAGGCGAAATTCATCCTGTTAACAATATTGAAAAACGTCTGAACGAAGCTGTTACATCAGGATTTAAAAAAGCAATAATCCCTTATGCAAATAATCTTGAAGATAAAAGAATTGAAATTGTTCCTGTAAAACGTCTTATTGATGCAATCGGAGCTTGCATTTCTCCTGTTGAAAAATAGTAAAAAATAGTTTATAATAATTATGGTCAATAAAAATAGTCAAGGAGCAGGTATTATGGATAGATTTAGTATACACTCGCAACGCGGGGGGGGGGCAGACTTTTAGCTCCTGTTACAAGGTTTTTGCGGCTTGCTAAAGCATACACTTTAGCAGAGATAGTTGTCGTAATGCTAATTATTGCTGTTATAGTCGGCGTAAGCATAAAGGTAACCAAATCGCGTTTGGATAATATCTTGTCTTATACATATTATTCAACGTATTCAACATTGCGTTCTGTTACTGCTAATATGCTTGCCGATTACAACCCTGATGATGAAATTTATCAAGCAAATTTTATTGATTATAAAGCGAAAATATCTAATATTATAAAAGGCTTAATTAATCAGCCTGTATTCGCATCTTCTGACACTCCGATTTGTATAGTGCAGACATATCCCTTTACCTATGAAGATGCTGCGGGTGCATGTGTTTCTTATGATGCTACTGCATATAATGGCACAACTCCTCTTGGCTGTGATATGAGTGTTACTTCAGGAATATTCGGTTTTAAATATACATATGGAGGTGTGGAATATGAGGGTGCATGCGGTTATAATCGAATGAAACAATGCTGTAATGCTACTATTATGGCAAATAGTGAGTATTGGTTATCTTGTGATGCGTATGGCGGTGATTACGGCAGCTGTGAAACAGAACCTGATCCTGAACCGTCCAATCCTGATACACCTGTCACTCCTTCTGTTTGTAATACGGAACCTACGGAAAGTGAGATATCTGCAAAATACTGTCTTGGCAAAGAATTTGACAGCAGCCCTGACGTATGCGGCTGGGTAGATATTACCCCCTGGCCTCCTGCTTGTGAAACAGGTAAAGAATGGAGTGCAGAACATTGTCAATGTGTAGCAATCCCTGCAACCATTCCTAAGAAAGGTGCAAATTTCTGTGAATTGTTTGAGCGCTATGTTAATATAAACCCTTCTGACAGTACCTGTAACGGAAGCAGTGTTGATACATCTACAACCGAGTTTTCAGACTTAACTCCTGATATAATTTTACGCAACGGTATCCGTTTGTATAACCTTCATCAGGATCCTGCAATAATATCTCAATTGCAAATAATAGGTATAGATACTGAAACAGCAGAAAAAGATACAAATCAAAAAGGTTACATAATATATGCAGATGTAGACGGAAGCAAGGGAAACTCAGTGTTATGGGAAGATGTTTACCCGTTTTACATAACTCTGTCAGGTCGTGTAATTCCTGCCTATGACAGGGGTGCAAATCCCGACGGCTCAGGAGGCGACAGTGAAAATCATTTGCAGGTAAGCGTTAAGAATGAAACATTTAGTGCTAACGGTCACAGAGCTGTAAAATGGCTGAGTAAAAGTGTTTCGTTTAAGGAAGGAGCCTGCCAATCAGGTTATATTGACGAGCTTACAGACTATTGTAACGGTGTAAGCTATGATTCCGAATGTGAATTAAGCAATTCAAATTGTCAATTAAAGGCCATACAACCATTAAAATTCTTCTGACCCCATACTCAATATAAATCATATTGACATCAGAAGAACTGCGCCCTGAATTTTTTCAGGGCGCCTCTTTTCTTATAACAAAACTTCTTTACATTAAACTTTCATAAGATATAATTAGGTTAAGATATAATTTAAACGAAGGCATATTATGAGTAAATATTTATTAGAAGTTGGAACAGAAGAATTACCATATAAATTCATACCATCTGCAATTGAGCAGTTGAAATGCGGATTTGAAAACTTTTTGAACGGAAATAAAGTAGCGTTTGAAGATGTAAAGGTTTATGCAACTCCGCGCCGTCTTGCGGTTATTGTTTCAGGTCTTGAAAAAGAAAGCAAGGACGAAGTTAAAGTTGTTAAAGGCCCTGTTAAAAAAGTTGCGTATGATGAAAACGGTAATTTGACTAAAGCAGGCGAAGGCTTCTGTAAGAAAAACGGTTTAACTCCTGATGATTTGTATATTGAAGATGATTATATCCATGCAAAAATTGTTATTAAAGGAAAATCTATTGTTGAACTTTTAAAAGAAAATGTTCCGTCAATTGTCCTGAAACTTCAAGGCTCTCACTTTATGAGATGGGCTGATAACGAAGAAAAATTCTCACGTCCTATAAGATGGATTGTTTCTATTTTAGATAAAGATGAAGTCAAAATTAAAATTATTGATAAAGAGTCTTCTAATGTAACCAGAGGTCACAGATTTGCCCAGCAGAACGTTTATATTAATAATCCTGATGATTATGTCGAAATTATGCGTAACTGCTGTGTAATCGTTGATCAGAATGAAAGAAAACAAAGAATTATCGAACGTGCTAAAGAAGAAGCTGAAAAGCTGGGGGCTGAACCTTATTATACTGATGATTTACTTGATGAGGTTACTTTCATTACAGAATATCCTGTTCCGGCTGTCTGTGAATTTAATCCGGATTACTTGAGATTACCTGAGGAACTTGTTGTTACAGTTATGGCGGTCCACCAAAGATATTTTGCACTATACAAAGACGGCAAGCTGATTAACAAATTTATCACTATGACAAATTACATCGGTGATGAGTTTGAAAATATTAAAGCAGGAAACGTACGTGTAATCAAAGCTCGTCTTGATGATGCTGTTTTCTTCTTTAATGAAGATACTAAAAAGCCTTTAGCGGACTATGTTGAGGATTTGAAAGGTATTACATTCCAAAAAGGTATGGGAACAATGTATGACAAGGCCCAAAGACTTGTTAAACTTTCAAAACTTATTGCAGGAAACAATCCTTCTATCGAAAGAACTGCTTTGCTTGCAAAAGCTGATTTGACTACAAGCCTTGTATTTGAATTTACTGAGCTTCAAGGTTTTATCGGAGCTGATTATGCAAGAGTTTCAAATGAACCCGAAAACGTTTGCGAAGGTATCAAAGAGCATTACTTCCCGCTTAATGCAGATGGCGAAATAGCTAAAACAAAAGAAGGTCAAATTGTTGGTATTGCTGATAAAATTGATACGATTTGCGCGGTGTTTGCAGAAGGTAAAAAGCCTACCGGCTCATCTGACCCTTTAGGAGTTAGACGTGCAGCATTAGGTATTATCAGAACGATATTAGCAAATGATTTAAAAATTGATTTAGTTAAATTAATTAATGAAACTTTGCTTTTGCTTCCTGTTTCTACTGAAGGCGAAAGTATGCTTGATAAAGTAAAAAATCTTACAGGCTCTTGCACAAACAGACTTTCAGGAAAATGCAGCGAAGAAATTAACGAATTCTTTATTCAAAGATTAATTATTTTCTTATCTGAAAAATATGATAAAAACGTTTTGGAAGCATGTGCTGCAAATAAAAATCCTCTTGCAGATTTAACAGATTACATTAAACGTGTAGAGGTTGTCTCTGAATTGAATTCACCTGCTATGCTTGAAAGTGCAAACAGAGTTGCAAGAATTTTAAAAGAAGATTCAAAGAAATCAGTTAATAAATCATTGTTTAGAGAACCTGCTGAAAATATGCTTCTTGAACAGATTAATACTGTAAATGAAAATATGGATTACAGAACATATTTGAAACAGTTGGAAGAAATTAATCCGTCTGTCGAAAAATTCTTTAATGATGTTTTAGTCATGGATAAAGATGAAAATGTTAAAGAAAACAGACTTGCAATTTTAACTCTTTTGAAGGCTAAATACAATCACCTGGCTGATTTTAGCAGATTATAAAGAATTGTAAATAATCTATGTAAAAAAGTAAATTATTTTCTTTAGGATACTTTAAAATAATACAAAGAAGGTAATTAAAAATTTCACAAAATCAATAATGGTAGGAGTCAACTAATGCTAAACCGATTTAAAAATTTGAAAATCGTAAAAAAGTTAAAACATGAAATCAGTCCAAAATTGCGCTGGTTGAAGTTTTCAAAACAAATGGATAAATCATCTCCTGAGTATATCAGAATGATTAGCGGAGTTGACGAACTAAAATCAAGTTCTGACGAACGTAAGCTGGAAGCAATGGTCAGAGAACAACTCAGAGAAGAATTCCCGAATATCGAGAATATGAAATCTTATGAGCTTCTTGTAGATGCAGTAATTCATAACTACAAGAAAAAACAGCTTCAAGCTATGGATGAGATTGAATAATAATTGTTACTCATCAAAATTAATAAGTTATAACATCCCTTAGGGGATGTTATTTTATTATGTAATATATAAATTTGTTATGTATAGAATTTTGAGGTGATATATGACTACTACTATTATAGGCGTTAGTTTGGAAAACAGAATTGAAACATCGGTTGAGTTTCAAAAAATTATTACTGATTTCGGATGTGAAATAAGAACACGCATCGGACTTCATCCTTCTCAAAGCGAAGTATGTTTAAACAGAGGTATTATTCTTTTAGAAGTTAACGGTGATGCAGAACTTTTGAAATTGGAACTTTCAAAACACTGGTCAATACAGACTATGGAGTTTGAATAATAATTTTTGTAAACCTTTTATTTTATATATAGCAAAATATTTTTTCAGGGTGTTTAATGCTAAAGGGAACTATATTAGATGATAATGCCCATAAATGCTTCACAGACGAATTTCCTGAATGCGACAGTCCAAAAATACGGATTGGCGGAGGGAAAAACAGAACCAAACAAGCCTGTGCGCACAAGCATTTTCTACATTAATGATTTTCACGGCAAATCTATAAATATAGAGAGAACTATTACTGCATCAAGAGCTTTTGACAGTTTTACAAAATCTGAAAACACTGATAAATTAAAGCTGTCATCAGGTGATATTCAGCTCGGAGAACCGCTTGAAGCTAACAAGGTTATGGTAGAAGCGCAAAATATTATGGGTATAATGGCTTCAGCAATGGGTAACCATGAATATGATATGCCAAAACATATATCTGAACTTATTCCGCATATGGGATATAAAATGCTTGCCTGCAATATTAATATCCAGCCTGATAACCCGCTTTATGATAAGGTTGAAAAATCTTATGTTCAGGAAGTTAACGGTAACAAGTACGGTATTATCGGCATAACCCCTGTTGACTTGTTCTCAAGATTAAAATACGGAAAATTATTTGAAGAACTTAAAATTGACGGAATTGACAGTACAATAAAAGATGTTCAAACAGAAGTTGATAAATTAAAGCAGCAAGGCGTTAATAAAATTATTCTGTTATCACACGTAGGTTTTGGTTATGATCAAAAGATAGCCCGTGAAACGGATGGTATTGATATTATTCTCGGCGGTCATTCTCACAATCTTGTAATGGATGTAAAACCGGGTGTAAACCTGTTCAATTCTAAATCAGGTGAACCTGTTGTTATTACTCAAGCTGGACGCGACGGAAGGTTCTTCGGTATATTGAATGTTGAGTTCGACCCAAAAGGTGTTCTTACAAAGGTTCAAAATAATGTTACAAGTACACGCGGCTTCAAGCGTAATGCACCGGCAAGACACGTTTTCGAACAAATTTTAGGAAAACCTAAGGTTGTAGGTCAAATTAAATCTGCTCCTCCTCCATTGACAAATGATTCCATAGAGCCGAGCGGACATGCTAACTTTATGTGTGACTGTATGAAAGAAGAATTGGGAACTGATATTGCATTATTCGGTTCTGCAACAATAAGAGGTTATTTCGAACCCGGAAATCTTGATACAAGATGGCTGGAAGACATTTCACCGTTTAAAAACAAAATGGTAATTGCAAGCTATACAGAAAAAGACATAGTCGATATGTTGCGGGTTTCTGCTAAGTCACTTGTTAATACAAATAACAAACCCGGTATAGTTCATGTTTCAGGTCTTAAATATACAATTTCTAAGGATGGAAATCTGAGAAGTGCATCTTTTATTGATAAAAATGGGACAGAAACACCTATAAATATTGATAATCCCAGAGCTGATAAAACTTACAGGGTAGGATTAACAGATTATTATTCTCAAGGCCACGATGGATTTACTATGTTAAAGAAATATGATCAGGCTGAAAAGATTTACAATTTTGATATAAGTAAATGTATAGAAAATCATTTTGAAAGACACCCGGAGCCTGTTGAAATAAAAGATGACGGAAGAATTAAAATCGTAGACTAATCTTGAAAACTTATCTATAATTTGTTATACTAAATAAGGTTATAAATTAAAGGAGTAGTTTATGAGAAGATTAAGTAAAAGAGCTGCTACGTTATTTGGAGAAATATTGACAAAGCTCCATCTTGACGGGTCAAGCAGCTATGCTTGCGGGGGGGGGC
>UNSJ01000053.1 GCA_900548405.1 Candidatus Gastranaerophilales bacterium
TCCTTTCTTTTTTATAATGTTTATAAATAACCCATTGTTGCGGGTCCAGCGGCTACGCTGGTTGCTCCTTTCATATAACTTCTTTATTATAACAAATGTAATGTTATATTTCAACATTAGTATAATTGCTTTTGTTTTAAAATTACGCTAAAATTTTGTTATGAATTTAGTAAGAATTAACGACTTATATGTAGAATACAAATCAAAAAAAGGCGTTTTTGGAGAAGTAAAAACCATTCACGCTGTTAACGGAGTATCTCTTGATATTAAAAAAGGAGAAATTCTTGCGGTAGCAGGTGAATCAGGCTGCGGAAAATCTACGCTTGCAAAAGCGATAATTCAGCTTGAACCTGCTAAATCAGGTGAAATTTATTTCAATGATATCGACACTTTGTCTTTACACAAAAAAAGTTTAAAAGATTTCAGAGAAAAGGCTCAAATGGTGTTTCAAAACCCTTATTCAAGCCTTGATCCGAAAATGAAAATTTTTGATACTTTAAAAGAACCTCTACAAATTAATACAGATTTTTCAGAGGAAAAAATAGAAAAAATTGTTAAAGAAAAAATAAAACTTGTAGGGCTTGATGACAGCTGTTTGAATTTATATCCCCACGAATTTTCGGGAGGGCAAAGACAAAGAATTGCAATCGCAAGAGCTTTAGTACTCAATCCTGAATTCATTCTTGCCGATGAGCCTGTAAGTGCACTTGATGTGAGTATTCAGGCTCAAATAATAAATTTATTAAAAGAACTAAAAGAAGAATATAGTTTAACTTTTTTGCTTATTACACACGATATGAGTGTAATTAAATATCTTGCAGACAGGGTTGCCATAATGTATCTTGGAGAAATCGTTGAAATAGGGAATACGGAAGAAATCTTCAAAAATCCTATGCACCCTTACACAAAAGCATTGTTGAGCTCTGTTCCGCAAATGGATAAAAAAACACAAAAAATAATATTGAAAGGTGATTTACCTTCTCCTGCGAACCTGCCTTCCGGCTGTAAATTCCATACAAGATGCCCGTTCGTTATGGAAAAATGTAAAAACCATGTGCCTGAGCCGATAGGTATTGAACATCAGGTTAAATGTTTTTTGTATGAAAATTAACTTTAGCAATTTTTCACTTTGAGAAGTTTTATGTTTGTATGATTAAAGTATTACAGACAGCAAAATTTCCTCTCGAAATCTGCAAAGGCAGCTGTGAAGAACGGGTTGCACTTGCAAAGAAGCTTAACAATAATTTCTTTAACAAAATCAGTGAAAAATTTAAAACAAATGAAATAACGTTTGATGTCTTTGAAAAAACATTACAAGAAAATACTCCCGGAAAAGTTCAGGTTGAAATTAAAGATTATGGCAACAAAAGCGGAGGCTGCACCAGCTTTAAGTTGAATGACGATGAAAATGGGATTGAAGGCCTTTTAATATTTTTTGAAAAAAGTCACTACAATAAAGGAATCCGATTATTAAATACTGAGATATCTCTGCATGAAACTTTCCATTATTTCAACCATCTTACAAACCCCAAACATACAGCAAGAACAGCAAAAATGCACGAAAAAGGGCTTCTGGATAAGACAAAAAGTTTTTATAGCCAAAATCTTTATACCCGTAAAGAGTTCAATGAACAAGAATTACGTGCAAATTTGAATGAATTTCTTAAACAGTTCACGCCGCAAGAACAGATAGAATTTCTGCAAAACAGCCGTTACCGAATGGCAGAAGAATACAATGCCTATGATGAAGGCTATAAATATCTTGACAAAATTCAAGATATTCACTCAGATTTAATTTGCGAAAAAATTTACGGTAGGGAAAAAGAAGAATACAGTTTCCCTGAAAAAATCAAAATTGTTGTAGAAAAACTTAAAGAAGTAATAGAAGATTACAGAAAAAGTTAATATTTTTATGCTAAAATCATCGTATGGACAGAAAAATTGTTACTACTAACAGAAAAGCTTTTCACGACTACACTATTATTGAAAAATATGTAGCCGGAATTGTCTTGACAGGTACAGAAATAAAATCTATACGTAAAAGTGCAATAAACCTTAAAGACAGCTTTTGTAAAATCGAAAATAACGAAATTTTTCTGTATAAATGCCACATTTCACCTTATGAACAAGGAAACAGATTTAATCACGATGCCGAAAGGGTGAGAAAACTTTTATTAAATAAAAAAGAAATTCTCAAAATGCATTCTAAAGTAAAACAGGACAATTATACAATTGTCCCGCTGGAAGTGTTTTTATCTCACGGATTTGCCAAAGTAGAAATTGGTCTTGCAAAAGGTAAGAAAGTACATGACAAACGTGACGATATAGCGAAAAAAGACCAGAAACGCGAAATGGAAAGAGCCTCAAAAATCAGATATTAATCCTATTTGAGGATATAATACGCTGAACATCCCCAGCCATAATAATCTCCCTCACATGTTCCATCGCCTTGTGTCAAAGTTACGAAAGTACCATCGGCAGCTCCCCACCTTTGTCTATATCCTTGTGCAACTCTTACCTGATACGCTTCGCCGTCGAAAATAGCCGCAAAAATATCAACACCTATTCGGTTAGGCAAAGCTGCTCCGTTTACATCACATACAATTATAGTATTTCTGCCGCTGCCGTCAAAACATATTGTTCCTCCGCTTACTGTATTCATACAAACTCCGCCGCCTCCAACCGCCCCTAAGCTGTTTGTCTGCTTAACACCTTTATAATTATAAACAGGACGGTTTTCTTTCCAGCAGCCTTGCAGAATATCAAGATTTGCCTGACAGACTTTATCTACTTTAATATATTTGGCAAATGTTTCACCTATTTTTTGTTCTGATGATAAATCAACTTCATCAAGAGACATTAACAATGCTGCATTAGAAATATCCGAATACATCTTTTTCCAGGCAACAATCATTTCTTTTTCTTTTTTATGGGCTATCAGTGAAGGCAAAGTCAAAGCAGCAACCACACCAATAATACCAAGCGTTACCAATACTTCGGCGAGAGTAAATGCAGGAGCTTTTAGAGTGCCCCCCCCCCGACATAACTAAATTTTCTCATAAATTGCTCCTTTCAATGATTTTAAACTATATGCACAACCCAATGTTGCGGGTCCAGCGGCTACGCTGGTTGCTCCTTTCATATAACTTCTTTATTATAACAATTTTTTTGAGACTTTTCAAGCTGAATTGCAATTATATAAAAAACAATGTAATATTAAGTTTATGAAAGTTGTAATTCTCGGCAAAGGCGAAATGTTATGTAACTTAATCGAAGGAACGCTCGATGCTAAGTGTGATATTGTCGGAGTTTTTAGGTATGAAAGAACAGCTTATTCAGCGTTAAAACTTGCTTTACACGATTTTTTCAAAAGTTCTTCGGATTATACATTAATAAAGCAGCATAAACTGCATGAAATAAAATGTAAATCCGCAAACTCAGAAGAATTCAAAAAAGAAATTATAAAACTGAATGCTGATGTAATTCTTGTAGGAACGTGGTGCGAAAAGCTTAAAAAAGAAATCATTGATTTACCTGTTATCGCGACCATAAATGTTCATCCGTCTTATCTTCCCGAATACAGAGGACCAAACCCTTATTTACAAACTATCTTAAACAGAGAAACCAAATCAGGCGTAACTTTTCATTTAATGAACGAAGAATATGATGCAGGAGCTGTTCTTGCACAAAAACGTGTTAACATCATACCCGGTGACACTTCTAAAGAGTTAAAAGAGCGAACTGTTTTCCATGCAAGACTTTTATGTGCGGAAGTACTCAAAAAATTAGGTTATGGTCTTGTTATTCCTGTAAATCAGGATGAAAGTAAAGCAACTTATTTTCCTAACATCAAACGAGAAGATATGATGCTTGATTTTGAAAAGGAAACAGCAGAAGAAATTCACGCCAGAATTAGAGCCTTTCATCCGTTTTTGCCGTGTTATTATGAATATAAAAACTTCTATTTTATCCCTAACCCGTATAAACTTGAAATTATTAATAAAAGCGGAGATACAGGCAAAATAATATGTAAAAATGCTAAGTCTGCTTCAATAACAATAGCCTGCAAAAACGGCAGAGCCTTAAAAATGTCAGGAGTAAGACTTTACGGATTTAAAATGTTTACAAAATTCTTCATACAGCACTTTGTAAAATAATTTTTGTGCTAACATGAAAGAAGAAATATTATAAAAGAAAGTAAACGGAGGCTTCAGCCTCTGGCTAAAACATAATAAGTCACACCCAAATCTCAGAGAGGATAAAAAAGAAAGATGTCAGGACACTCAAAATGGTCAACAATTAAACATAAAAAAGCTAAGGTAGACTCACAGCGTGCAGTTGTATTTCAAAAATATTCAAGAGAATTAATCGTATCGGCTCGCTTAGGCGGTGCTGATCCTGCCGGTAATTTCCGTTTAAGAACTGCCATTGAAAAAGCTAAAGCGGCAGGACTTCCTAACGACAACATCAAACGCGCCATTGAAAAAGGTGCAGGTGCAGGTGCTTCAGAAAACTATGAAGAATTAATTTATGAAGGATATGCGGCAGGCGGTGTAGCTGTTGTTATAGAAGCGATGACGGACAACAGAAACAGAACCGCAGGCGACATCAGAAGCTATTTTACAAAATACAACGGAAGCTTAGGTGCAACAGGCTGTGTAGGCTGGATGTTTGATCAGCGCGGTGTTATAACATTTGACGAAAGCGTTGATTTTGATAAACTGTTTGAAGCTGCAATCAACCTTGATGCACTCGATGTAACTGAAGAAGATGATACTTATAAAGTTATTACTTCACCTGAAAAATTTCAGGCAGTTGTAGAAGGATTGGAAGCGGCAGGATTTACAAGCCAATCAGCAGACCTTTTAAGAATTCCTCAAAATACTGTTGAAGTAACAGATGAAAAAACAGCTGACCAGGTGCTTAAACTTTTGGATAAACTTGAAGAACATGATGATGTTCAAAACGTTTATGCCAACTTTGATATTTCTGATGATATTATTCAAAAGCTTGAAGGTTAATCAGATTAAAGACTATGCTTGATAAATTAGAAAACTTTTCAATAGAACTCAACGAAGCCTGCAATGCACAAAGCATTGTCAGAGTACTTGAGGAGTTTTTTCCATCAGTAAATATTTATATCCACGATTCTACAACCAACTCTTTAAGAGATTTTTCAAGAAGCTGGATGAGTATTGACGAATTTCTGGAAAAACAAAAGTCCAGAAACCTTTACAAAATTTTTGAAAATTTGAAAGAAGAAAAATATATTATTGAAAATAACAGCCTTTACTATGCTTTATTCCAACAGAACAGGGTTATCGGTCTTCTTGAGTTCTCTAAAAAAATTAATGATGAACTTATGCAGTTTTTGAATATAGCTTCTTTTCAAATTTCTTTAAAAATTCAAAACGTTATTTTGACCGAAAAGATGCAGAAAAACATTGATTTCCACGATTCAATGAAAAATATTGCAAAAATAATAGAAACTCAGTACGAAACAAACTACATTATTCCGATAATCGGTGAAATGATTGACAAATTTGTTTCAGACCATTTGATTTACATATTTCTAAACAATACTCTTATATGGCCCAGTGCCTGCAAAGACGAAAAAATATTCGAGTTGATTAAGTGCCTTAATAACAAATCCGAATATATTCTTACACCGGATAAGAAAATAGGATTATTCCCTTTAATCAGTGAAAATAAACTATTGGGCTGTATTGTTACCAAAAGTACTGATAACGTTTTGAGCGAAAAAGAAATAAGTTATCTGGAACAGCTTACAAATCAGGCTGCTACAACTATTAACAGAGCAAATGTTTATGCTGAAATTCTAAAACACGCAACACTCGATGCATTAACAAGTCTTTATAACAGAAGACAGCTCGAAGAACGTATTAAGCAGGAAGTTTCTGGAGCAAAACGACACAACAGAAGTTTATGCGCAATAATGACCGATATTGACTTCTTTAAAAGCGTTAATGATACTTATGGTCACGCCGCAGGTGATTTAGTCTTAAAAACAGTTTCCAGAATAATTAAGCTTCAACTGAGAGATTACGATATTGCAGGGCGTTACGGCGGAGAAGAATTTGCAGTGCTCCTTCCTTTTACAAAGCTTGAAGAAGCTAAAATGGTAGCAGAAAGACTTAGAAAAGCTGTTGAAAATAAAAAAATAGATATATCTAAAATTAACACTGAAAGCCCTCAAAAAAATATTAGTGTTACAATAAGTCTTGGAGTAGCTGAATACAACAACGGAGATTCGGAAGATACTTTATTACAGAACGCTGATAAAGCCCTATATAAGGCAAAAGAAAGCGGCAGAAACAGAGTTGAAGAATATGCTCAAAATCTTTAGGAAGAAAAAATGAAATTTAAACAAATATGTGAAACAATTGAAGATACTAAAAAATTGGCACAAAAATTTGCACCGTTAATAAAAAACGGCTGCTTTATTAACCTTTACGGAGAAATTGGAGCAGGAAAAACAGCTTTTGTTAAGCTTGTTGCTGATGCTCTTGATGTAAAAGAAAAGGTTACAAGCCCGAGCTTTGTTATCTTAAACGAATATCATACGGGTTCTGTTCCGATTTATCACTTTGATCTATACAGGCTTGAAAATGAAGGTATAAAAACAATATTTGATGAATTAAGAGAATATTCCGAAGGCAAACAGGTTACTTTTGTTGAATGGGCTGAATTTAATCAGGATGAAACTCCTTTTAACCACTTAAAAATAAATGTAACATATTCTGATGATGATGCAAGAATTTATGAATTCGAATCTTTCGGAAATGACGAAATAATAGAAGGGCTGGCAAAATGACTGTAATATTAGCATTTGATACCTGTTTAGACAAAATGTATGCAGTTTTAAAAGATGATGAGCAGATACTTGCATCTCGAACAGTTGAAAACACTGACACAAAATATCATTCAGCTTTTTTAATTTCCACCTTGCAGGAAATTATGAAGGAAAACGATATTAAACCTCAAGATATTGATTTGATTGCAACCAATATCGGTCCGGGAAGTTTCACGGGGATTAGAGCCTGCGTAACTGTTGCCCGCGTAATGGCACAGCAGCTTGATTGTAAAGCTGTTGGAATTTCTTCTCTTGAAATTCTTGCAAAACTTGCTGATAAAAATCCGCTTGTAGCACTGGATGCCAGAAAAAATTCCGCTTATTTATACTTGAACGGAGAAACTAAGGGAGCTGTGCCTCTTGATGAAGTCAAAAAATTAATTGCTACTGGTCATTATACAGTTATAACTGATGATAAATTAAAGCCTGCCTTAGGAGGAACTTCTTATCAGGAAATATCTCATCCGTTAGGAGAAGTTTTAGCAGAGCTTGCCTGTCAGGATGGCAGAGAAAATAACTGGAGAAAGCTTAAACCATTGTATATTCAACCGCCTCCGGGAATATAGATTAACTGCTCATAAAATTGGGAATAATATTATTGAACATTATCCTGATGGGCTGTTATGGAGAAAAGAATAGTAAAAACAGAAAATATTTCTTTTAAGTTAGTGGAAATTCCTTTGACACGCAAAGAACTGCGAAATATTCTTAATTACCGCATTCCCTGTTTATGCTGCGGTCATGAAATGATTCACCCGGATACTTATACCGAGCTTATTGAAAACCCGCTTTTAGCATCAAATGCTTTAACAGTTATACCTGTTTTAGAGCCTTATGAAAAAATTATGTATCCTGTTGAAAGGCAGGTATTTAATATGCTCAAAAACTTATCTGTTAAGTATCCTGACAAAAACTTTCAGCAGCTTTTAATGATGAAAAAAGACGTTCATGAGCTTGCTCTTGTAAGAATTCAGAGCATAATTTTTAATAAGATAAGCTTTTACAGAAGAATTCTACCGGAAAAGGAAGCTCGCTGGCTTCGTTCATTAATGATAAAAACCAATGACATAATATTTGATCCCGCCCCGAAAAAACCTTTCAGCAGAAGAATTTTTATTACAAAAATCAAAAGAATAGTAAAAGATATTCATAACATAAGAATGAAAGATGAAATTATTGAAATTGCACGAAGATTGCCTCGTTCAAGCGATGAAGTATGCGCCTTTGTCGTTAAAAACGCACGAAAACGTCCAGAAATCATAGCTCTTAATCTCATACATCCTGCAGTTGGAACTTTTGAGCATCTTCAACCTAAGAGTTTAAAAGGCGCAAATAATTCATTAAACTTTGCGCTTGAATGTTCATACTGCAACAATTCACGACATCATTACCCTTTATCCGTTCAAATTGAAGAAAATCCTTATATGCCGCAAAATGCTCAGCTTCACATTGATAAGCTGATTTCACTCTGTAAAAAAGGAATAGGTAAAAAAGAATATATTGAAAATCTTCGAGAGGTTCTATTTAACCTTTCTTATGAAGAAATTGACCTTGATATTTCTAAGCTTAATTAGTCAGTAACACTTTATTTACAATATAGCAAAAAATTTAAATCAGGTGTATTTTGTAATTGTGAAAATTGCACCAATTACTTTAAATAATATTTATCATAAAAGAAACATTGAGAATAATCATACTGATTATTCTCAATATAGGGTACCTGTATTGAACTCAAATCTGCAGGATAAATTTGTTCCGTCATTTTCAGGTTCTTTTATTAATCTTCACAAATCTACGTTTAGAAATTATGCACAAAACAGGCACATTGGCTGCATATACTGCAATCGTCATATGTTTACAAACAAAGAAAGAGATTCAATCTGCAAAACTTTCAAAGATCAGCCTTCCGCAGTTTTCACAACTTTAATGGGCAGCTTCTTTGATTATTTTGATGAAGCTGGTATTGAGCTTCTCAATAAAATGGATAATATGTCAATGAGTTATCCAAAAGCAAAAATAAACAAAATCTTACAGGCTTTAAGCCCTGACTCGGAAGACAGACTTATTGACTTGCAAAAACAAACTTTTGGAGAAATAATTAATCTGAAAAAACTTCTTCCCGAAAGTTCACGCTCAGAACTTGAACGTCTGATACAAAATTCTTATGATTGTATTAACGGTAAAGCATTCATACAAGATTACAGTGCTAAAGAATTTAATTACCAGTTAAAAAGACTTTCAGAGTCTCTTAATAAGCCTCAAACAACAGCCTATGTAAATAATATGGCTGATTTATTAACTCATCCGATTTACAAAGCAGAAAACACACCGCTTAATAATAAAATTATGTCAAATGTTCTGAGGACAACAAAATCACCCCATTACAATATTGATTTGACAAGTAATAATGCTAAAGAGAAAGTTCAACTTTTCATCATAAACAAGATAAAAAAAGCAGCTGAAAATGAAAACAATACAACTATTATTAATCTTTGCGATATAACTAAAAAAAGGCTTTTAGGACAACCTGCATACTCAAAATTCAGTAATAAAGCATTTACCTACAAATTAAATGAAATTTTGGGAAATTCATCAAGTACTGACGAAATAAAAGAAATATTTAACAATATCTGTAACAAACTTCCGAAATCAAGCAACAGCATTGACGCTTTTATTGTAAAAAATAAAGATGCAACAAATATGGCAATTATAAATAATCTGCTTGATCAATATATGGTTACCATTGAACATATAGTTCCCTCAAGCAAAGAAGGCGCAAATGACATCAGCAACTGGGCACTTGCTTGCAAAAAGTGCAACGGTATTCATGGAAGCAGCGATATAAAAACGAATTATCCGTTTGACAGAGAAGCACCTCAGGAATATTTTAATATAATAATTGATGACTGCAATAACAAAAACTTTTTTAACCCTAAAGATATTATAAAGATGGCAGATAACTTTTATAAAATTACAGACATAAAAGTTGATTTATCAAAATTAAAAGTTGATTAATATTAACAATTGTAAAAAATCTGCTTAAAACATTAAACTTTTAATAAGAAATAACCGATTAACTAAATGTACTTAGTTAAAAGGATTAAATCATGGCAGATACAGGTGCTTCATTTAACAGACCATATAAACCGTTCGGAATGAATGTAAAAGTTCCTGAAATTGGAGAAAGAACTTTAAAACAAGCAGGCGACACTTTAAGCAACATTGTTAAAGCTCCGACTGAACCTTTATTTAAATTCCTTGAAGAAAATGAAGAAGTATTCACTGGTGATATAAATTACAAAATGAATAAAATGTATGCGGAAAGTTTCACAATAGGTTCTGCAATGCGTTTGGAAGATGAAAAGATTAACGGTATGCCTTCATCATTTGATATGCATTTTTAACCCGCTGAGCAGAGGTACAAAGCAAACTAATTCTTATTTGTCTATATACGATAGAAAAGCCCCTAAAGGGCTTTTTTTTATTAACCTCAAAAATCAACCAAAGTTGTAACTGATGAGTAAGTTTATAAACTTTCCTATTTTTCTTGTTTGCGGTATAATAATAAAGAACATAGAAGTGTATAACTAAATGCGCCAGAAAAGCGCAAAGCATACAGGAAGTTCACTGTATGCAGAAAAGAAAGGAAAACTATGGTACCGGAAACAAAAAAAACACAGATTGAAATCGGCGGTAAAACAGTTACTATTGAAACAGGAAAATACGCTCAATCTGCAAACGGTTCTGTTACAGTAAGATGCGGAGATACAATGCTCTTTGTACACGCAACAGTTTCAAAAGAACCAAGAGTGGGAATTGACTTTTTCCCTCTATTAATTGATTACGAAGAAAGAATGTCTTCAATTGGTCGTATACCCGGCGGTTACAACCGTTCAGAAGGTAAAGCCAGCGATAAAGCTATTTTAATATCAAGACTTATTGACAGACCAATAAGACCTCTTTTCCCTAAAGGATATAGAAACGATATTCAAATCGTTGCACAATTATTCAGCTATGATCAGCAAAATCAGCCTGATACATTGGCTATGTTAGGCGCATCTTTTGCTTTAATGCTTTCAGGAGCTCCATTTGAAGGTCCTATTGGTGCTGTTAGAGTATCAAGAGATGAACAAGGCAACTTGATTGCTAACCCGACCCACCAACAAGCTGATAAATCAGATTTAGACATCGTAGTTTCAGGAACACACGATTCTGTAATTATGGTTGAAGCTGGATGTAAGTTCGTTACAGAAGACGATATTATGGCTGCTGTTGAATTTGCTCAAGGTGAAATCAGAAAACAATGCGATGCACAGCTTGCATTTGCTAAAGAATGCGGAGTTGAAAGACAAGAATTTGTTAACCCGTATGACACAACAGAATTGAAAGCTATTATTCAGGAAACTGCAGGGGCAATGATTCATGATGCATATCATAACTTTGACAGAGCTTACAGACAAGAAAAACTTGAAGAAGCTAAAAAACTTGTTAAAGAAAAAATTGATGCACTTCCTGATGATCATTACATCAAAAAAATCATGGAAGAAACAGGTATTGACTTTGTATCAGAAGAATTTAAAGCTGCAGAGAAAAAAGTTATGCGTGCAATGATATTGGAAGAAGGCGTTAGAGCTGACGGAAGAAAACCACATGATGTACGTCCTATCTGGTGTGAAGTTGGTGTATTACCTAGAGCACACGGTTC
>UNSJ01000054.1 GCA_900548405.1 Candidatus Gastranaerophilales bacterium
ACCGTTTAAGCTCCAACCTTAAGGGATTTACTCTCGCCGAAGGTGCTACGCACGTAGCCATGTTGAAAAGTCTAAGAAAGTATGCGTTTACTCTCGCCGAAGTTTTGGTCACACTCGGTATTATTGGTTTTGTTGCGGCTATGACGATACCTTCAATGATTAATAAAACCCATAACAAAGAGCTTCATGCCCAGTATAAAAAGATTTATGCTGAATTAAACCAGATTTCTCAATTGTTTATGAAGGATAACGGGCTTTCTGCGACTGATTTTTGCCAAACATACGGTACACCAGATTTTGTAAAGACACAGCTGCCCAAATATTTTAAAGGAGTTACTTTAATTGATGATACTTCTCACGGTTCAACAGATGATGAAGGTAATAAAAAATCAAATGCTTACCCAATGTATACGCTTAATGGAACAAAAATAACCTTAGGAACTTGTGACGATTTAGGATTTCGAACTGAGTCTGGAGGAAGAGTTTTTTCTTTTGTAGGTGATGCTATTAAAGATGGACAACAGGGACCTGTTGTGTGTGTGGATATAAACGGACAAAAAAGACCTAACAAATGGGGATATGATATTTTCATATTCAGGTTTACGCGTAACGGTTATGTTCTTCCGATGGGGCAGGAGTATAATGGAGCAGAAGAAAATTACGGATATTCGGGAGATAGAGCATCAGATAATTTTTTTATAAAAAATCAATGTAAGTATACAAGCAATGTTTATAATCAGGTGTCTTGTTCATACTATGCTCTTGCAGATAAGCACCCGACAATTGAGGGTAAGAATTACTGGCAGGATTTTTTAGGAACATCTAAATAGCCTTATGGAGTAATTATATTTTTCATATTCTCCTATATACTTCATTTGTAGAAATTATATAGGAGAATTTTTTATGTCTAAACATTTAATCAAATCTATCGGCAAAATTATTGAAGACAGCGGTTCTGATAAAATTACTATTTTTACGGGACATTTAAAAATAGACGGTAACGTATTTCAGCCTGAAGGCAGATGCGAAGAATGCCATGATGATTTTATTACATTAGAAAATGCACTTGTTTGCAGACTTAATGATTACTGCACTTGTGATGAAGATGATTGTGAATGCAATGATTATGTTTGTTTCAGATATGATTGGCTGAATATAGCAATTGATGATATCGTAGCATTCAGCATTGTTAAAGAATAACAAAAAAAGAGCCGTTATATCGGCTCTTTTTATATTTTAATTTATTTAATAACTTTAGAAATTGCTTCTATTACCACAGGATCCCATTTTGAGCCGGCTTCAGATTGCATAATCTCAAAAGCTTTTTCGACAGGCATGGCTTTCCTGTACGGTCTGTCAGATGTCATCGCAGAATATGCATCAGCAGCTGCAATAATTCTTGAGCCGAAAGGAATAGACTGTCCTTTTAAGCCTTCAGGAGTTCCTGAACCGTCATATCTTTCTTTTTGGTAAGTTATGTATGGTACAACTTCTGACAGGAAGTTAATGTTCATTAATAAATGTACGCCTACATTTGAATGGTTTTGAATTTTTTTGAAGTCTTCATCGGAAAGCTTGCCGTTTTCTGCAAAAATCTTTTCAGGTAATGCAATTTTGCCGATGTTTTGTAAAAGTCCTGCGTAATATATTAAATCCGTGGTTTTTTCGTTCAACCCAAGTTCTCTGCAAATTTTTCTTGCTATATTTGCTGTATTTTTGGAATGTGAAACTGTGTATTGACCTTTTGTATCAACAGCATTTGCAAGATGTTCGACAAAGCTTTGCTGATAATCGCATAAATCACCGATTAAAGCCGTCAGTTCTGCTCTTATATGCTGCAAATCACTTGTTTGCGAATATTCATCTTCGATAAGTTTATTAGTATCATCAATGGTTTGCTGCAAGGTCATTGATGTTGCAAATAAAATTGCAATACTTTCAACCAATTCCAAATATTCTTCATTTACAGCTTTATCTGAATTGTTTTCAAGAACTATTACCCCTGAAGATTTAATATTACAGTGCATTGGAACTGCAATTACATCTTCTAAAACAGTTTCTCTTGAAATGAAAGCTTTCCCGACAGTGGAAGATGCATCAACTTTATAATTGGGGGCAGCTTTGGAAGTTGTTCCTGCTAATTCAAGTGTGTTATCTTTTTCAAGATAAATATGGCATGCTTCTATATCAAGCATCTGTTTGATAGATTCAGTTATAGAAGTAAATATTGCCTGTTTCTCGGTCGAATCAAAACTCAAAACGCAAAGCGTGTTTTGCATTGAATATATTGAAATAAGCTCTTTAAGCTGGTTAATTAAACCTTCTTTTTTATCCTTAACATTAGCGCCTATTTTTTTTGCGAGTTCTTCCGAAATAAGATTTTCGGCAATAAAATCACCTAAATTAAGTGCAAAAATTTCTTCTATTGGATCCTGATCAATTAAGTAATCTGATTGGGAAAAAAGTGAAACACCATTATTCTTCTCTTCTTTTTTCATTAAAATTTTCCTTACTTACATACATGCCTTCCTTTATACTTACGGCACAATGTAGAAAAAACTTTAATGATTTTTACAAAAGTTCATACTTTAGTATGGGAAAGTTCAAACTTTTGTATAAAAAATAAAGAAAATTATATGATTAATACCCGATAGCCCAATTAAAAGATGCTGTTTTTTCAGGTTTTGCAGCAGCAGGAACTGCTGTGCTTACAGCCTGAACTTCTATAACTTTAGCTGCTTTTTGAAGCATATTATACTGCATCATTTTGCTATCGACATTATTGAATGATTTTAGTCTGTCTAAATGATTTTGGAGCTCTGCATTTTCATCATTCAGAGTTGTAATCTGGCGGCTTAGTTTGTTAAGGCTTAATTCGTTAGACATAGCAAAATAATAGCTGATAAATGCGAACACTATTGCTATTCCTAATAAACCGCATAAAGTTTTGTTTACTTTTCTGATTGCCATAGCTTTTTGTGAAATCTCCTTATGGAAATAACCTTCAATAACCTGATTTTCTTCTTTTATAGGATTGTTTACGTATGATTGATTATCTTGCTGTGAATAATAATTTGTTCTTACTCTGGCTGTATTCAACTTCTCTACCCCAACTACTGTTTTTTAATCAGCTAACTATGTCTTATACATCTGGCAATTCTTAACTTTGCGCTTCTTGAAGGCGGATTTTCCGTTACTTCCTTTTCACCTGCCTCAATCGGTTTTTTGTTTACCAGTTCCAATATCGGAGGCGGACATTTGCAAATCATTTGATTTCTGTCGCAGTGACACCTCTGTGAATGATATTTGAATAAGTGTTTCACTAATCTATCCTCCAGGGAGTGAAAACTTATTACACTTATTATAGCACCAAAGTCAAGCAAATCCAACACATCGTTTAGAGTATTTTTTACATTTGTTAACTCTTGATTTACTTCTATTCTTATTGCCTGAAAAACCCTTGTAGCAGGGTGAATTGAAGATTTTATGCGGGGTGTGCAATTAATTATTAAATCGGCTAATTCGGTAGTTGTTTCAAGCTTTTTGAGCTTTCTTTGTTCAACAATTTTTTTTGCAATTCTTTTTGAAAATCTTTCTTCACCGTACTCGGAAAATATCCTGATTAAATCGTCTTCAGAATAACTGTTTACAACGTCATAGGCTGAAAATTCAGCATCCTGATTAAACCTCATATCAAGGGGCGCTTCTTTGGAAAATGAAAAACCTCGTTCGCCTTTATGGAATTGGTGATATGAAGCTCCAAGGTCAAAAAGCACGCCGCCGGTGATTTTTTCAATTCCCAGGTCATGTAACACTTTTTTAATATTTGTATAAGAATTTTTAACAATTGTAATGTTTTTGTAATCTTTCAAACGTTCTGAGGCTGCTTTTATCGCATCATCGTCGACATCAAAAGCTATTAAACGCCCGTCAGGCTGTATTCTTTTTAAGATTAAACCTGAATGACCGCCTCCTCCTAAGGTGCAGTCAACATAAATTTTACCGTTTGTGCATTCCAGCGCATCAACAGCTTCATTTTTCATCACCGTATAATGTTTAAATTCTTCCATAAAGCAATTGTAGCACGAAAAAGCATATTTAAGATTTATTCAGCAATTTGATTAAGTCCGTAGTGATCATAAGTGCTTATAAAGTGTTCATAAGCCATTTTTTTGACGTTGCATTCACTGTCCGCAATGTTAATCATCATGCCGCTTTGCTCAAGTACTCTTGGAAATACTGCATTAAATAATACAATTAAAAAGATATACTTCTTAATTTCATTAGCATGTATATTTATTTCGACCATAAGCAAAAAAACTCCGTTACCCCAATTTTTAACAATACATATATATATGTATTAACGGCATAATTTGAATTTTCTTTAGGAATATTTTGGATATGTAAATATATATTAAAAAATAAAAACAAGTCCGATTATCAAAAACGGACTTGTTAATTCTGAGCTTATAAAAATCTTAAACAGTTTGTTTAATTGCGGTATTAACGCGTTTAAGAACTTTATCTTTACCTAAAATTGCAAGGATTGCAGTCATATCAGCTCCGCGTGTTCTTCCTGTAACAGCAGCTCTTATTGCCCACATCGTAACTTTAGGTTTAATACCTTGTTCTTTAAAGTATCCTCTGAAAGCTTCAAGTTTTTCGTGAAGATTTTCTTCCTCAAATTCCCAATTTTCAGCTTGCTTTGCAAATTCTTTCAAAACCTGTTGTGAAACATCTGTATCAAGTACATCAGTTTGAACTTCAGGTTCTATTTCAACTGAATTTCCGAAGAAATAAGGTACAGCATCAGTAATATCTGAAAGAAGTGTTAAAGGTTCACGTGTAACTTCAACCATTCTTGTATACTGTTCATCAGAAAGTTCTGTTAAATCGTATTGTGTTAAATACGGTTTTAATCTTTCTTTTAATTCTTCAATCGGAAGCATTTTAATATAATGACTGTTCATCCAGTTTAATTTGTCATATTCAAAGATTGAATTTGAAGATGAAATTTCACCGATTCTGAAATCTTGAGCAATCTCATCAACGGTTTTAATCTCCTGACCGTCAGAAGGTGACCATCCGAGAAGTGCTACAAAGTTAATCAAAGCATCTGTTAAATATCCTTTTTCAACGAATTCTGAAACAGCAGTTGCGCCGTGACGTTTTGAAAGTTTGCTTCTGTCAGGTGCTAAAATCATGCCTAAGTGACCGAAGTGCGGAACTTCTGCACCTAAAGCTTCGAAAATCAAAATTTGTTTAAATGTATTTGAAATATGGTCTTCACCTCTGATTACGTGAGAAATTTTCATTAACATATCATCAATTACAACTGCAAAGTTATATGTTGGTGAACCGTTTGATTTCATAATTACAAAGTCGCCCAAAAGATCTGTATCCATATGTAATTCACCTTTTACAAGGTCGTCAAAAGTTAGCAATGAAGAATTATGGAAAGCTTTTTGGGCTTTTGCAATATTAAATCTGATAGCAGGTTTTCTACCTTCTGCTCTTAATTTTTCTTTTTCTTCATCTGTTAAATTTTCACATTTTTTAGAATAAACATAAGCTTTTTTATTTTGTGTAGCTTCTTCTTTTTCTGCTTCCAATTCTTCAGGAGTGCAGAAACATTCGTAAGCAAAGCCTTTGTCTAAAAGTTCCTGAACATATTTAGGATATATATCAAATCTTTCTGATTGAGTATAAGGACCGTAGGGACCTCCAACATCGGGACCTTCATCCCAGTTCAGACCTAAAGCTTTCAAGCTGTCAAAGATGTTATCAATATATGCCTGGCTTGTGCGTTCAGCATCTGTATCTTCAATTCTCAGTACGAATTTACCGTTATTTTTTTTAGCGAACAAATAGTTAAATAAAGCTGTTCTTGCAGTTCCTACGTGTAAATTTCCGCTTGGTGACGGAGCTATTCTGACTCTGACTTCTGACATTTTTTATCCTTCTTTCTTATTTATAAATCAGCATAAAAAGGATATCACGATAAGAAACTGATTTCAAGTAGATGAAAAATAATGTATATAAACGATTTGACCTGATGCTATAAGGGTATAAAATAGTATTATGAATAAAGTTTTGTTATTGTCGGCGGTAATATTAATTTTCGGATTGCCGGTTTTTTCTGCAGAAGGAGAGGATATTAGGCTTCCGAATATTTTCATCTACACAATTCCCGATAATATAAAACAAAAACCTGAGGTGCCGGAAGATACAGATGCTCCTGAAGATGCTTATGTAAACGAAACTCCTGTTTCCGATAAATCGGATAAAGTGTCTGAAGATGAAATTAATTTGAGTTTAGATGGTGATGATTACAATGATGAAGATGATTTTACCCTTAACGCAACTACTTTAAAGGGATATGCAGAATACATGGAGGATGCTAATACTATTCATCTGAAAGACGATAACAATAACTTTGTATTAAACCTTAAAGTTCCGCAGAAAATATCAGCTTCAAAAGGAATGGATTTGCAAGATGCTATAAATTCAAAACGTATGGCAAGATATTCTGATGCGGAATACAATATTGCTCCTAATTCTGTCAGAACTGCAAGCAAAAAAGGCGATTTTACTTTCGGAGCTTTGTATGGAAATGAAGTAGACAGTATTGCAATGCTTGAATCAGAAACAGGACTTTTTACAAAATATGAAAAAAGCAGATTTGCGTTGAGTACAACTTATAAAAAGAATTTGAACACTACGTATAATCAGTTCTATGACACAATCTCGCTTGCTCCGGAATTTAAACTTAATAACTATATGTCTATTAAAAATGAATATAAAGCGGATTTGACAAGAAACAGAAAATCAGGTGCACTTATTTTCTCATTTAATCCTTTCGGTCAAAAGGATTCCGACAGAATGAGGCTGGAACTCGGCGCTAAACAGACAATCTATGAAGATAATGTGACAACCAAAACCGAATTCAGTTTTTCTACACAATTTAAATTGTAAATTTATACTAATTTTATTGTTTAAATCGTTTATTTTAGTTATAATTCAGGTGTGAGGTTTTATGTCTGAAAACGCAGAACGACAAAATATTCAGGAAGAAAATGCCAGACCTTCTTCCTCTAAAAATAAAAACAAGAACAAAACAGGATTTTATTACTCGTTTTTAACTCTTGTTCTTTTATTCTGCCTTATTCAGATAGGTTTTGGAGCTATCTTAAACATTTCTAAAACAATCTCATACAGAGCTAAGATTTCTACATTGACCAAAATCCGCGATGCGGCAGAAGCTCAAAATCAGGATTTAAAACAAGATATTAAACTGTTTTCTTCAATGTCAAGCCTTGAAGGTATTGCCAGAAATAACCTTAAAATGGCAGGTGAAGACGAAGTGCTGATTTTGATTAACCCTAATCAGCCTCAAATTGTTAAAAAGAAAAAGAATAAGAAAAAACAACATAAAAAATAATCGGAGAATAAATGCAGGAGACTATTAAATATATTAAGCAGGCATTTGAATTGAAATCACAGCAATGCTATAAGCAGGCTATTGAAATGCTTTATAAGGCTTTGGAACTTGAAAATGATAATTTGGAAATCCTTTTTCAACTCGGCGAACTGTATTATCTTTTGAAAAATTTCCCGCGTGCAGCCGGATATTTGGAAAAGGTTACCGCAAAAAACAGTGAGCATATTGAAAGCTTAAATATATTAAAACAAATACATATATTTCAAAACGAATATAAAGAGGCTTACCAAATCTCAGAACGTGTTTTTAATATTCAAAAAACTTCGAAAAACCTTTCTGAATTAATTAAAATTGCGGCTAAGACAGGCAGCATTGATAAGATAAAAGAATTTGAAAAATCAGATATTGCTGATGGCAATGTTGTATATTGCTGTGCTAAAGCATATTATGACAATTCAAAGCTTGATGATGCGAAAAGGGCTTTAAATAATGCTCTTGAACTTGAACCTGATAATGAAGATGCGCTTGTTTTACTTGGTAAAATATATTTTGATGAGAGTGAGTTTGATAAATCCAAAGAGATTTTTAACAGATTTTCTAAAACTTCTGAAAATCCTGAAATTCTTAATTATCTCGGACTTTTTGCTCTTGAAGATATGAAGTTTATTGATGCCGTAAAATATTTCTCTAAAGCATCGGCATTAGATAAACAAAATCATAAATATTTTTATAACCTAGCCAATGCATATTTTTATAACGGCTGGTTTGATGAAGCTTCAAAGGCATATTTGCAGGCAATATGTCTTGCACCGGATATCGTTGATTACAGATATTCTCTGGCTTATTTATATTTTGAAGATAAAAAATTTGACAAAGCTCAAAAAGAAGTTGATTACATTCTTTCAATTGATAAGAACCATCCTCAGACAAAAGTTCTTAATGCACTGTTAAAGTTTGAAAATAAAGACTTTCTCGGTGCTCAAAATGAGCTTGAAAGCAACCTGAAATCAGGTATTGAGGATAATTTTACGCTTGTTTCGCTCTCAAAGGTTTACAGTGAACTGGGGATGTATGAAAAAGCAGAAAATACTGTGAAAAAAGTTATTGCGAACAACCCTGAAAGCCTAAATTATAATTGTAAGCTTGCAGAAGTTTATATTGCCGAGAAAAAATATGAAGAAGCCATAAAATTGGTTCAGGATGTAATAGACAAGAACGAAAATTATATTACGGCATATATTATAGGTGCAAAAGCCTGTTATGAAACAGGAGATTTGGAACATACCAAAGCTTTTGCGCAGGAAGCTATTTCACTCGATATGAACTATGCTCAGGGATATTATTATCTTGCCCTGGTTCGTTTTGCCGAAAAAGATTACGAGGAAGCGGTTGAATGTATGAAAAGAGCAATAATGTACGATGTAAATAATGCCTCTTACTATGCTAAAATGAGTGAAATATACAAGGCATTGGAAGATTATAAAACCGCTCTTGAATATATAAAAGAAGCTGAAAGCATATCAGGAAGTACCGAATATAAGATAATGTTTACGGAATTAGCAGGATTGAACAGGAAATCTAAATAAGATTTGACCTCTAAATAAATATAATTATAATGTAATTATCTGCTACAAGAGTAGTTTTTAATTGGAGGAGATTTAGTGGATAGAAAAAATTTAAACAAAATGATATGTGTGACTATGCTCGTTGTAGCGTTTCAATTACCTGCTTTTTCGGCTAAGAAAACTCAAGAACTTATTGAAATGCCTAAAACATATCCGGCAAAATACAGTGCACAGTATGTTAAACAAATTACACCAATGTATAAAGATGTCGGTAAAGACGAAATTATTTATGTTGCATTGGATATGCTGAGAGGTACAAACGGTGAGTTTTCTCGTAATGCAATTTTAGGTAAAAACCTTTCCGGCAAACCTGTAAAAATCGAATTTAGGGATTTGGGAGCGATAAACAGTGAATATGCTGAATTTGATGCTCTTGGCTGGAAGAAAAAGAACCAGCTTTATATTTATATAAACCCTCGTCATAAAGATGCCCCTCCGGGTGCGCTTGCTGCTTTGTTATCTCACGAAGCTCTGCATCAGGATGAATATAATTCTTTGGCTGAAGAAACTTATGCCTGGACAATGGAAGCATCTGTCTGGTATGAAATAGTCAAGCTTTATCCTGAAAGTAATGACCAGCTTCATCCTCTTGTCAACCGTGAAAATCAACTGAAACAGCTGTTTGAACGAGGAAATTATTCTAATAAATATATTAAAAAGTCGGTTATGTCTAACAAAGGTTATGCAAATTTACCTTCAACCTCTCCCGGATTTGAAGATTTGTAAACAAGTGTGCTATGTATAATCACATGTAACGAATTGTAACGAAGTCTTTAAAAAGTCTGAAACACAGTTATAATCCCTCATAGGATAGGATAGGATAGGATGCGAGGCGAGGTGTAAAGTTTTGAAATGATAGTCCCGATACTCTAAATGTACAAAGAAGTCAAGATGTAAAAACGGGAGCAAGCTCCCGGCTAAAATTACAACAAATTTGACTAAAATTTACAGAAAGGGTAAACAATGGGACTGGCAGCAGGACAGGCGCGCTTATTAAGTATAACCGCGAGGAAATCTGATTGCGAATTCAGATCAATGAGTTTGTCGCACCAAAAGATATCTTTGGCACGTCAGTTGGCAGACTTATCAAATGAGTATCAGAACTCTTTAGATCAAAGCAAATTAATTTACGATTACTATGGAACAGGCGATACAAACACACCTTTATCATACGGAATTTTGATGAGCCCTTCAGCATTAAATGATTATATGCCAACAACTATTACCGACAGTATTGGCAGGGTTGTACTTAACAATAAATACGCATCAGCGGCAAGAGCAGCAGGGATTCCTCAAGAGGGTCTTGGTACTTTGCCTTCTGAATCTATGCGTAATGCGTTTATTCAGGGCTTGGCATCTAAAGGCGTAATAACAAATGTATTAGCTTCAACAATTCTTGGACTTCCTTATAATCAGGAAGCCGGATTTGGCGGAGGAACAACTGTTTCTACAATTTGGGAGCCAGGTAATATTACTGATTTGTGCGAATATTTAAAAAATAACGGAACTTCATATTCTATTGACAGCAACAGTCTGCCAAAACAAGACAGAAAAAATGCAAAGGATAAGGATGCTACTTCTTATGTGGATTTAGGTATAAAAGATGCTAACGGGTTTGATGTTACACGCGATCACAATAAAACATTAACCGCAAACTTTACTGTGGCTGATTTGCTGCAAGGTTCCAATCAATATTATTTGAGCTATGAAGGCGTTAAAGGTGAACAAAGTCCTGTTTACGGTATTGCTCTTATGCAGGATTTTCTCAACGGAGGTTTTATAGATTGGATTGCTAATGAATTTTCAGCGGTTCTGGATTTAGGGGACGGGTTTACGTCTAAAGCTCTTGAATATGCAAAATCACAAACAACCAACCTTTTGTATAAGAAAGATATTATAGACGGCTGTGACGAAAAATCGGGGCATGATTACTGGGTTAAACGCAGTGACGGCAAAGATACAGATGATAATACACAGTATCTTACAAAAATTTCTTTTGAAAATGGCGAGTTAAAGTTAACCGATAATTCTGTGAAACAATATCTTGATCCGATAGGTACAAATGTGCAAACAAAAGGCAGTCAGGATGAAAAATATCAATCTTGGGTTGTAAGTGAATCAGAAAATTATATAGGTTTTACATTTATCGGTTCGCGAAAAGGCGGTGGTGATGACGGTAATGACCATGCTACTGCCGGTTTAAACCTTAATAATATTGCAAAAGCTTTTCTTACTTATTTTGCAGACTATATGAACGGGGTTTCTCAAACTGATATTTACGGTAATGACTTGTATAATGTTAAAATCGGAAGAAAAGAATCCAGCAACTTAATAACAGAGGACTATTTATATCAGTTCAAAATAAAAACAGGTACAAAAGTATCCAGTGACGACCTTGCGCAGGCAACGTTTTATGATGCATTGTTTAATCAAATCTGCAAAAACGGCTGGAGTG
>UNSJ01000055.1 GCA_900548405.1 Candidatus Gastranaerophilales bacterium
CAGATTTAAATAATAAACTTGGTTCAACATTGAAATAGTTGGAAATGTTTGCAATAACTTCACTGGATGTAAACGCACGACCTGTTTCAATAGAAGAAAGAGAATCTCGTTCCAAACCAATAATCTCGGCTAACTTTTCCTGCGAAAGATTTTTAGCTTTTCTCAAATTTCTAACATTATTTCCAAGAATTTTCTTTATATTATTGCTGTCTATCATTACTATATATAATAGTGTCTTTTTTTTGACACTTCTACTGTATTTAACAACGTATTAATGTATCAAATACACATGAGGTAATATGTATTGCTTTCTTAAAACAAAAAAATTACTTATAAAAGTCATAACTTCCGTTATCTTTTCAAGAAAAACCAGAAAGAATATCCGAAATTTTTTGTACTATTTTTCTATTGTTGATTTTATAAGATTTAAGTTACAAAACTTTCACATTGTTTCTCTCGGAAACAATTGCCTGCCTAGAGTTCTTACTACCGCTGTCAAACTCAAACCGCGAAAAATTTACGGTGAAAAAACTCTACCATTCGATTTAAAATACAGTTTTGATTTAGAAAGAACTGCGAAACTTATTCAAAATAACTTCAATGACTTTTTTGAGGATATAGAACTCACTCAAGAACTTTTTCCACACGACTACAAACTCACAAAACAACAATTCGAAACTCGCTATAACAAAAGAATTAAAAACTTTTTAGAGGTTATGGCTTCTGACAAAATGATTTACTTTATTTACGCTGATTTTGACAATCTAATTAATGTAAACACAATCGAAAAATTATATTATGTATTAAAAAACAAAAGAAATGGCAAACCATTCAAAATTATTGTTCTAACTGCTAAAACTATTAATATATCAAATCCTGATATTTATGTTATCGTACAAGATTTCAAAATTAAAGACGGAACATGGATTAAAAGTTTTATCAACGACTATGGCGATAAAAAAAATCAATACACAGAATTCTGCAATATTACAGGGAAAAAGTTAAAACATATTATTAATTATGACACTTGAATTCTATAAAAAATATGTTATAATAATTTTATAGGGAAAAGCCCTAATGGTGGCTAGACCTTTAGAGCTTTCTTCGTTCCCTATATGAACAAAAGAACAATTTTAAGAGCTGCTATAACTGCGATTATGGCAGCTTTTATTATTTGCCTTGTCATATTATCACCTCCTTTCGACCAATTTCTTCGAAATTATGTGTGTCGTGGAGGCATAGGAAACTTACCCATATAAATGATATCATAACGGGTTAATAAAATGCAATATTATTAATATTTAAAAAGAATACTTAAAAAGCATCCGTTTTAATAGGGTTTTTGAATTTCGTAATATTGCCTTGGAAAAGAAGCTTAACAGTTCCGACTGAACCGTTTCTGTGTTTTGCAATAATAATCTCGGATTCACCTTTAGCTGCTGCTTTTGCCTGAACGTCTTCTTCCCCGTCCTCTGACTTTCTGTAATACTCGTCACGGTAGATAAACATTACAATATCAGCATCCTGTTCGATTGAGCCTGATTCTCTCAAGTCTGATAGCATAGGACGTTTATCTGTACGGGATTCTACTGCACGCGACAACTGAGAAAGCGCGATAACAGGAACGTCAAGTTCTTTTGCAAGGATTTTCAATCCCCTTGAAATTGCTGAAATCTGCTGCATACGGTCATCCCTTCCCGAACCTTCCATTAATTGAAGGTAGTCGATTAGGATTAAGCCCAAATCTTTTTCTTCCATTTTTAATCTTCTGCACTTTGCACGAATATCGGTAATTGTACAGCCTGAAGTATCATCAATATATATCGGAGCCTGTGCAAAAGAATTCATTGCGGTTGCAAGCTTTTCCCAGTCCTTGCTCTGCATATTACCTGTCTTTATCCTTTGCGAATCAATTTCAGCCTCAGAACATAACATACGCTGCATTAACTGATCCTTTGACATTTCAAGTGAGAAAACCGCAACAGGTGTTTTTGCCTTAATTGCAACATTCTGTGCAATGTTAAGCGCAAATGCTGTTTTACCCATTGCAGGGCGCGCTGCAAGGATTATAAGGTCGGATTTTTGAAGTCCGTTTAAAATCGCATCCAATTCGTAGAAATCTGTTGGTACGCCTGTTAATTCATCTTTATGCTCATATCTGTATTCAATCTTTTCATAGGTGTTTAAAACAAGGTCTTTAACATGAACCAAATCGGAGGTTGCTTTTTTGGAAGCTATGTCAAATATAAGTTTTTCGGCACTATCAAGGGATTCATCAATAGGATTTACATCGTATCCGAAAGATACTATTTCAGAACCTGCGTTGATTAAAGCCCTTTTAATTGCTTTTTCCTGAACAATTTTTGCATAGTATTCAATATTTGATGTTGTGATTGTTTTATAGCATAAGTCATTTACAAACGCACGTCCGCCGATTGTTTCAAGCTTTGAATTGTAATTCAAAACATCAGAAACAGATACAATATCTATTCTTTCATTAGAATTAAATAATTGAAGCATGGCTTCGTAAATATACCTGTGTGCAGGTTTATAAAAGCTTTCCGGTTTTAAAGTTTCAACAACTTTTGTAATTACGTTAGGATTAACTAAAATCGCACCTAATACCGCCTCCTCAGCTTCTACGTTCTGAGGTAGCATCCCAAAATCATTATTTTTTTCTTTTACAGCCATGACTTATTCCTTATTTTCTAGAAAACATGATATTACATAATAAACCAAAATGCATGTAAAGAATTATTGACAAAATTATTTTTTTGCTCAAAATTTAATTTATGAAACACGCATTCCTTAATTTAAAAGCTTTAATTTTATGCCACAGTTCAAAAGTTCCTGACAAAATTTCAAGAATTCTGACAAGAAACAAGATGAAAATAGCAACAGCCGAATCTTGTACGGGCGGTCTTGTAAGTTCAAGATTAACCGATGTAACAGGAAGCTCAAACTATATCAGGGCTAATTATGTAACTTATTCAAAAGAAGCAAAGCACAATATCTTAGGTGTATCACAAGAAACTTTAGATAAATTCGGCGCAATAAGTCCCGAATGCGCATACGAAATGGCTGACGGACTATTAAAAATTACAGGCAGTGACGTGGTAATCTGTACAACAGGCGTTGCAGGTCCGTCAACCGATGAATGCCAACCCGTAGGTTTAATGTACACTGCTTGCGGTTATAATGGCAATATAACCGTTAAAAAAGTAAAACTAAATTCTAATTACTCAAGAAAAAACATGAAATTTATGTTTTCTGAAGAAGCTTTAAAACTTGTTATAGAGATACTAAAGGATATTTAATCCTTAATATCTTTATCATCATTTTCAGATATCAAGTCCTTCTTAAAAGCTAAATACACCGCATTAGTTCTGTTAACTGCTCCTAATTTGGAAACAATCTTTTTCACCAATACCTTTACTGTATTATGACTGATAAACAATTTTGAAGCTATTTTCTTGTTTGAACTTCCATTGGCAATTAAATAAAGTATTTTACGTTCTCTAATATTAAATTCTTTTGAATTATCTTTCGTAACCATATAACCATCAATACTTATAAGTATCCCTCAAGGATAATTATAAGGTACACGCAAAAAATTGTCAACAATGAGAAAATAAAAAAGTATGTATAATCAATCTGAAATATTAAAACAATTCGGCAGAAACGTTAAAGCTGAAAGAATACGTAAAGGCTACTCACAAGAAACTCTTTCGGAAAAAATGGGAGTGAATCGTGAATACATCAGCAGAATTGAACGCGGTATACAAAATATGTCGCTTGCAAAAATTACATCTCTTGCAAACTATCTTGAAACTGATATTCAAAGCCTTTTAAAATTTTGATTATTTCATAATAATTTCAGCTAAGATATCAGGAAATCTATCCATTAAAATTTCTGCAAACTCCTGTGTATCCATTTGAGTTATTACAATTGATAAAAGGTCATTAGGCAATTCTTTTAACATTTCCTGTATATACTCAGGCTCTATAACAGACATTCCTTTAACAACTTCAGGCTGCTGCTTTTCGCGGTTAATAATTTTTGTATAAGCTTGCGCATCAAACAACTGGAACCATTCTTCGTGTTCTTTAGCCAAAGATAAGACCAGCTGCTGCTTTTGAGTAGGCTGAAAAGCCATGAGAGCATCTTGATATTCAAGCGGGTTAAGCTGACCGATTTGTTTTGTCAAATCAATACTGTTTAAATTCTGCGCAGGTTCACCTGTAATCTGTTCCAACACCTGTGCTATATATTCAGGCGGTATTGATTGCATGTGTTTTAAAATCTTATTTTTATCAATATCAGTACTGGTTAAAAACTTGTTTAATTGCTCATCTGGCATCAACTGAACGATTTCTTCTTTTGAAAAAAGTTGAAAAGCTGTATTAACAAGCTGCTCAGATGGAAGATGTTCAAGCATCTTCATTAATTTGTCCTGAGTAAAGAAAAATAGACCTTGATGCAAGTCTTTTTCATCCATTTCAGGCAGGAAAACCTCCAATTGCTGAGAAGACATTTCTCTCAAAATCATGTATTTGTTGTTTTCATCAGCAAGGTTAAAAAGCTCAATAACAAGAGCTGTATTTGTTAAAATTTCCTGAGCCAGCGCAATAGCATTCTGATTTCCTGAAGCTGCTTCTGCTTCAACAATTTCATCAATAGAAAGATTTGAATATTTTTCCTGAAAAGTAACCGAACTTATTCCAAGCTTCAATCTTAAATATTCAAGATTAGAATCTATTGCTAAACTCATAGTACTCCTTAATATATATATACTAAAGATAATAACGGCACGGAATTTCAAAAACTTTAAAGATTGTAACTTTTTGTAATAAAAATAAACGGGAAAAGTGCTTGATTTTCAAAATTGTTCATGCTACATTTAATTTTGCTGACCAAATAATAAATGCGGGCTGCTAGCTCAGGTGGTTAGAGCGCACCCCTGATAAGGGTGAGGTCGGTGGTTCGAGTCCACTGCGGCCCATATAAAACACCAGATAACATCTGTTATCTGGTGTTTTATTTTGCGTAGTAGGGCGAGAAACATTATAATGGTGGTTCGGCGGATTTGCGGACGGATGGAGTGAGCAAAACGAACAAATCCGGATAGCGAACAGATTGAGCATACTGTGGCAAAGCCACAAGTGCGAAACTCTGTGAGCGTGGAGCAAATCCAAGAGGAGTCCACTGCGGCCCACCATTTCATACAGATAGAACTGTTAGAAATGATATCAATAGAGCCTTCGGGCTCTTTTTTAATGCCCTTAAGATATTGTACCTTAGTGTTTTCAATGGTTTTAGCGAATTCATCATATCCTGCTTCAGCAATACCTTGTTTTGCTAATCTTATCAACTTTTCAAGAGTTGCAAAAGGTTCTGCAAAAGTCATTTTGACGTGTTTATCTTTCACTGTAACTGATGAATATGTTTCTCTGACTAATTGTGCAATAGTTTCAGGAGCCAGTTCACTGTATGGTAAACTTGCTTTGTGGCAAACATCAAGAATTTTCATGCCTGTTGCCATATAATCAACATTTGAATTTTGGTGTTTTTGTAAGTCAGCGTTAAGTCTGTTCAGCTTAAATTCGTATTCATTTTTAATTGTAATCCACAAATCCATGTCTATAACTTTGTTTAATTGGTCAAGATACATCTTTTTCAAGGTTTCTGTGCATTTGTTAATTTCAGTATTAAGTTTTTTGATTTCTTTTTTATGAAAATCTTGTTCATCGCTCAGGCTCTCTGAAAGAGAAGTTTTAACAAGTTCATATAGTTTATCATTTAACGCTATTCTTGAAAGGTGTCTTCGGAGTGAGGCTGTCATTTCTTTTTCAGAAATACATAACGTATTAGTGCATGATGGGTCGTTGTGAGTGCAGCGATAGTAAACTTTATCATATTTTTTACGTTCACCGCTTATCGCATATCCGCAAACAGCACATTTTGCGATTCCCGGATAAAGAAAATGAAAGTTTTTACGTACCTTTGATTTACTAACCTTTTTAAAAGCCTGTTGTGCTTTATCAAATGTGTTATAGCTCACTATTGCAAGGTGTTTACCCCGATAAATAACGCCGTTGCAACGCATCTGTCCTATATAAATTACATTTTTGAGCATGCCCTCTAAGACTGTTTTTGTAATTTTAGGTCTGTCATTTTGATAATAATAACCCTCCTCAAAAAGAGTTTCACAGAGTTTACGGAGAGAATAACGACCTGTTGCAAAGAGTTCAAAAGCCCTGCGAATAAACAAAACTCGTAATTGGTCTATATAAAGTGCTTTTTGTTTTCCTCGTTTGTAGCCATAGGGTGGTTGGAATGGCCAGTAACCCTGTTCAAGCCCCTCGTGCAATCCTTTTGAAATTTCTTCAGAGAGGTTGTCAATGTAGTTTTTTGCCATAAGTACCTTAATCCCATGTATAAACTTATCATGAGATTTTGAATTTTTGCTGATTATACTTCCCTCTTTGACTAAATGTACCTCTAAGTCGTAATCTTCAAGAGTAACGTAGTCTTTAAAGTTACGGTAAAGCCTATCGGTCTTTTCTACAAGGACTGTTTTAACCTCTGGATTTGTTTTGAGGTATTCAAGCATAACATTATAGTTTGTTCTTCCTGCTTTCTTGGCTGTTTCAGCGTCTGAATACTCCTGAATAATCTCTAAACCGTTTTTCTTAGCATACTCACGCAAAAGCTTTAATTGAGCAGGAATAGAAAACCCCTCACGTTCTTGTTCCCTGCTTGAAACACGTGCATAAATAACTGCTTGCTTGTTTTGCATAATCTAAACTCCTTGTATTTTTCTAAACTCTTTGTTTTTATTTTTACTCATTTCTCAAAAATGTAAAGTGTTAGCATATAGCTAATATAATTATTGTCATTTATAAGTGTAGTTTTGTAGTATAAATTTTAAAACGTAAGCTGAATAAGGGTTTTAGTTATTTTAAGCCTGTAGTTTTTATGTAGTATAGTTGTATTATTTATGTATTTAACTAATAAAAAACCGCACTTATTGAGTGCGGTTAAAGAGTTTAGTTAATAAAAAATAAATCTTATAAGTTAATTATCTCTTACGTATCTTACGAAATGCGGATTTGAAAGTCATTTTAAGCCTTTTTGGAGTGCATTTAAAGGTACTTGTAACTAATTCAAGAGTTTTACGTTTAGTTTGTATATCAAAGCCATTATAAACGTCATAGAGCCTTTTTTTAAAAGCCTCATCCGTCTTAGATTTAATCATATCAATTTGTTTTTGAGCAAGATAAATTTTAGAATCTAAATCACCATATTTTTCCTGAATTTCTGCAAATCCACTCTGAATATATTTTTCATCAATAATATCATTTTTAGCTATTTTTTCCTGAAAACGCAGTTCTGAATGGTGTTTACGGCTAATATTTCGTTTCAAAGTAGATACTTCCTGAATTAATTTTTGAAGTTCTTCTTTCTGTACTTCTTCCACAATTTCATCAGGAATAAGCCCTAAGTGAATTTCTTTCAAATACGCTGCAAGGTCATTATCAATAGTTGTTTCACTAAGACTAAGGTGTTCCTCACATTGCGGATTTGTGCAGCGGTAATAGACGTATTTTTTGCCATTCGGTTTTTCTTTGACATCACCAACCATGCAGTGCCCGCAATTACTGCAAGTCAATAGCTTCGAATACAACAAATTGTGTTTACGTGGTGTTTTTGGAGCTAGTTCAAGGAGTTTTTGCACTTTATCAAATGTTTCCTCAGATATAATCGCCTCATGATTAGCTTTCACATACTCGTCAGCCTGTTTTACATAGTACATCCCAACATAGAACCGATTTTTCAGCATTGAAATCAATGACTGCTTAGGGATAACCTTAGACGGCTGTAATTCATAACGAAAACCTTGTTCATAAAGCTTATCTGCAACTTCGGTGACACTATAATCCCCTGTTGAATAAAGTTCAAAAGCTTTTTTTACAAAATCAGCCCGCTTTTTGCTTACAAAGGCTTGTTTTTTATCTTTCAAACCCATATTTTTGTATCCATATGGAGGGCGACAAGGGCGGAAACCGCTTAATGCTCGTGCTTTAATACCTGCCATGCACTTTTCTTTGTCCTGACGTACTCTATAATTAGATACCCCTAAAATAGTGTCTAACATAAGCATTTCATGTGCTCTGATTGGAGCTTGTAAGACCAAATTTTCTTGAACAAAAACGGCTGTCAATTCTTTTTCCTCTACAAGCTGCAATATTTTGTAACCGTCAACCGAATTTCTTGCCATTCTGTCGATATATGCGAAAATGACTACATCAGCCTCTTCATTTTGGAGTTTTTTGACCATTTCATTAAACATAGGTCTTTTTTCAGGCTTCATGGCACTTGCTTCTTCTTTGTAGATTTTTTTAATATTAATGTTGTACTTTTTTGCAAAATTAACGCAAATGATTTCCTGTTCATTTAAAGATGTCCCATCTTTTTGTTCTTGACTTGAAACTCGACAGTAAGAAAGACCTTTTTTACCTTTGATATTTTTTGTAATCATAATCTGACCTCCTTTATAGTTTATAAGTAGTACAATAAGCTCTTGGGATAGAACTATCCCAAGAGCAGAAACATATTTATCTGATTGATTAAACATATTCAGAGTCCTTATTAGGCAAATTACCTGTAATTTCGCCAATGAAATTTTCAACATTAATTGGATTTTTACTTAGAATTTCATCTATAAAAGCTTTATCTTTGGCTGATGATTTTTCTTCATCAGCCTTTTTTATATTTTCTTGACGAACGTTTTCAAACTCCTGAATTTGTTTATACTTTTCAAATCTTTCTTTAACAGCTGATAACAAACCTTCTTCATTTGAAATATTAATCAAAATTGCCCTGCCAATATCGTTTCTAGGTACAGTATGAGTATCAAAACGTTTATCGCTTTGAACCAAGAGCCTAAATTTATTAGGTTTTAATATACGATTGGGATTTAGCATATTAAACTTTTCAAGGTATCTGTTAAGATTTAGTCTTATAAAATGTTCCTTTACAAGCATATATTCCTGACCACAATCAAATGCATCATCAGTTATCATCTTATTTATATCATTCATAATAATATCGCTTGATAGAGTTTCTGTATTTAAATAATCTTGGTACATTTCATAGTAATTACTTGCCATTTTATTAATATTAACAATATTTTCATCGATGATTTCATTTATTATTGTCCACATTGTCACTGATATGGCTATATTGCTTATACATCTCTCGTTTTCGTTACTCAGTAATGTTTGTAATCGTTTCAACGAATTATTATAATACTCAGGAATTTTATTACGGTAACAAAGTAAGTAAGGTAGAATCTGTGAAAGTTCCTTCCGACTTTTATAGCTAAAATATGTATAATTTTCCCGAACAAAATCATCTTTTTTCATATTAACAAATAGTAACCTTGATATTATCTGCTCGTTAATATCAGGGAAAAAGCTGTTAGATGTAGCGACAAAACTTGTTTTTATCACTTGCATATCCAGACCATCCTTTTTACCCCGAATTCTGTTCAAAGCGTTATAACAGTTTTTTATTAACTGTTCAACCTTTGGAAATATAGCTTTATCTATTTCATCAATAAAAAGAGGGAAATTATTTCTTGTACCTAAACAACTTAATAAAGCGTACATAGTTGAATTGCCGCTTGTTTGATTTGAAAGGTCAGATATTCCAAAAATACTACTTGCAGCAATGAGCATATTACTTTTGCCTGATTGAGCTTCACCAAACAAAATTACGGGAGCAAAACCTTGAGCAATTTTAATGAATATATCCCAAAAGACAATCGCTAAAATACCTCCAAAGCAGATTAAAGCAGCTGAATTTTTATAGGATTTTACTAAAACCAAAAAGAAATTTTTTACGATACTTTTATTAAATTTTTCAGGCAAATATAATATTGGCTTGCAAATATTAAACTCTTTTATATACGAATTTTCAGGTAAATTGTAATCTTTGTTATCTTCAGCTTTATAATTATTCGAAAGAGGTTTATTATATTCGATTATTTGATTTGAAAAAACATAAACATTACCATTATGTCCAGGATTATTATATATTGTTTTCTTTTCCGCAATTTGATGTAGAAAGTTTCTGAATTTATTAAATTCGACATTTTTCATAGGGAAACATAAATTAGTTGTATATTGTGCGAACTTCATCAAAAATGCTCTTAATTCAAACAAGTCTATTCCATCAAACACTGCTGTAATTCGTAAATATGGATTTTCTTTCGTACAAAATACTATTTCAACCTGTTGTTTTTCAATACTATTATATTTTTCACCATCAATAAATGTTAATACACGAACTTTTATAATATTTATGTTTGTTTTTTTGAGTAATGAGTCAAGAATTTGTGGAATATTTAAACCCTTTTGTAACTCATCTTGAATTTGAGATAGATGTCTGATATCTTTTTCATTATCATTCATCTTATATACCTTTCATAACATCTTGTATCAATATTCTTACTAATGTCTGGTGTAAATCTTTTTCAGTAGCTGTTAGGTCTGAAACCTTTAGTCTTGTAATGTTTTTTGCCATTATTTCATCCT
>UNSJ01000056.1 GCA_900548405.1 Candidatus Gastranaerophilales bacterium
ACCGTTTAAGCTCCAACCTTAAGGGATTTACTCTCGCCGAAGGTGCTACGCACGTTGTCATGTTGAACAATCAACGCCGTTTCGGATTTACTCTCGCTGATGTATTGGTCACACTCGGCATTATTGGTGTTGTTGCGGCATTGACTATACCACAGTTAATATCTAATCATAGAAAGCAGGAAGTTGTTACTAAACTTGAGAAGGTTTATTCTGTGATGAATCAAGCTATCAGAACATCCGAAGCAGAATATGGAGATGTTGCAGGATGGGCTATTGATTGCGGAATTTCCGGTGCTGCAACTTGCACACGTGATGAAGCAAAGGAATGGTTTAACAATTATATAGGTAAAAATATTCAAATATTGAAAATTGATGATGATGAAACAAGTAACACTAGTTTTTTAATTTATTTTAATGATGGAAGTATTTTATCTACATCCAGTAGTCTTATTGATTGGGGATTTTATTTAAATGAAAAGGCTTTGAATAATTCAATAATGGGCAAAAATACTTTTGCATTTAGGTTTAATCCTGTTCTTGTTCCGGGTCAGGATGCAGATAGAAATAAATACAGCGTTAAATCAGCATTTGAACCTTATGCTTGGAATTGGGACGGTACAAGAGAAGGTTTGTTTACAGCAGCTTATGGCTATGGATGCGGTGAAAGTGTCAGCAATTACTGCGCAAAGCTTATTCAATATGAAGGCTGGAATATTCCAAAGGATTATCCGTTTAAGTTTTAAAGATATTTTTATCCTTTAAATCTTTACGGTTTACAACAAGCCCGCACTTGGAGCAGGCAAGAATTTCACCTGTGCTGTCGACAGGCATAAAAATGTGTTCGCATTCTTCTGAAATTTCAATGTTATCAGAGGCAAGCGGATCAAATTCAGGCTGCTTTTCAACCTTTTTTTTCTTAAATAATTTAACAACTAATTCAAGTATATACATATTTTTATAAGCTGAAATTTTCGGGAAGCAGAGAATTTAAAGAATATACCTTTAAACCTTCTTCGGTTTTGACAATAACGTCAATGCCTTCATCAGACGCAAATTCGCTTAATACTTGTCTGCATGCTCCGCAAGGTGTGCAATTTAGCATTTTTGGAGAAAATACTGCTACTGCTTTGAGCTTTCTTTCTCCGTTTGCTATTGCACTTCCCACTGCATTTCTTTCGGCACAGATAGTTAATCCGAAACTTGAATTTTCAAAATTGCAGCCGGAATATGTATTTCCGCTTTCAGCTAAAATACACGCTCCTACAGGGAATTTTGAATAAGGTACGTAAGCTTTTTCTGATGCTTTTTCTGCTAATATCATTAGTTCTTCATAATTCATACCATTAATTTATACTATTTTGTTATTAATTTAATCCATTAATTATATGAAATTGTGTTATAATTCAATTATGAAATTTATTGTTAAATTATTGATTATATGTATTATGTTATGCTCTCCGGTGTTTGCAGCAAAGTTTGATGTTCTGGTTTTGCCTGTAGAACTTTTGGAGACAAAAGAGAATTATTACGGTTTTGATGAAGTTTCTGAAATTATAGCAAACGACATAATTAATAACTTTAATTCATCAAACGGCAAAATTGCTTCACCGGATTTATATGCGGTAAGAGCTAAACTTAACCAGAATGCCGATATGAAAAAAACAGCAGCAGATGCTTTGAAAAAATATAAGACAACAAATTCAATTGACTATGCTGAATTTAAAAAACTCGGCAGCATGTTTTCCTGCAATTCTGTTTTGATAGTATACAGCAGTGCGGTTACAAATAAAAATTCTTTAAAACGCGGTATATGGGAAGTTTTGGAAGTCGCATCAGTTTTTGATATTTCATATCCTTACAGAATGCAGACTTCTGTTGTGCTCTTGGATACTGTTAACGACCTTGTTATGTGGAGTAATAATTATTCAACTAAATTAGGAGCAAATGATAATGTATTTGCAGCAAAAAATTATGCGCAGGCTGATGCCGAGCTTGAGAAAATCCGTAAATATTCCAAAGATATAGTTGCATCAGCAGCATCTCAAAATATTATGTTAAGATTTTTCCCTAAAACAATAAGACCGTTAGAAAAAAATATTCAGGAAAACACAGGCGGTGCTTTAAGATTTGACCGTACAATTCCTGATAAACCTAAAGAAAAGAAAAATGCACCTGACGGATTTTACGGGGATATGATTTACGGTTTTTAATTAACAGGGGATGTTACTGTATCTCTGCGTTCTTTTACTTTATCGAATTTTTCATCCAGCCTGTTTGTATTCTGCTGTATTTGTTGGTGTAATTTTTGTGCATCTTTATTTATTTGAGGCTGAATATTACTGTTGTTCATATTTTGCTGCACAGGCGGTCTGATTTGTTGCTTCATTTCAACCTGAGAAGGAGTGTTTGCTGCAACTTCATCGAGTTCTTCAATTCTGTCTTTTGCATCAAAAAATGCTATAAATGCTACTATTAAAATCGATAAAAATATTAATGATTTTTTCATAACTTTTCCTTTCAAAGTTTTTTTATATTCTAACTCTTGTTCATAAATTCATGAATTGAACAGGCAATTAATTTGTAAGACTTGCATAAACTTATCTGAAATGCTAAAATATTCTTGTAACAGTTAAAAAAGAGGGAAGTTTTATGGCAAGATTAATAAGACCGAGCTGGGCTATCAGATGTGTGCAATCAGGTTGCAAAACTTTGTTTGAAGTAGCAAAAGTTGAAGACGGAAAGCAGCAAGAAGTAGTTTGCCCTGCTTGCGGTGAACATTATGTTTATCCTATTTATGATGAAGAAGAACGTAATTCGTAACTATGTTTAATAATACAGATAAGCGCTATAATCAGTACAGCGCTCATTTAAAAAATAAATTCGGCGTTAAGGTTTATAAAATAACTCTTGATGCCGGTTTTTCTTGTCCGAACAGGGATGGTACAATTTCATCCGGCGGATGTATATTTTGTGATGAGGGCGGTAGTTTTTCGCAAGCTCATTCAAATCTTTTAACAATCGAACAGCAGGTTGAAGAAGGTGTGAAAAATTTAAGCACAAGATTTAAAGCCCAAAAATTTATGTCATATTTTCAGGCTTATTCAAATACGTATAAACCGGTAAATGAACTTGAAAAAATTTATAAATCGGCTTTAAATCACAAAGACATAGTAGGGCTTTCAATAGGAACCCGTCCTGATTGTATTGATGATGAAAAATTAAAGCTCATAGCAGATTTTAAAGATGATTATTATACTTGGATAGAATACGGACTTCAATCAGTTCATGACAAAACTCTTAAAAAAATAAATCGCGGGCATGATATGGATTGTTTTTTAAGAGCTTACGAAAAAACTAAAGAAGCAGGGTTAAATGTTTGCGTACATGTAATTTTTGGTCTATGGGAAACTCACGATAAAATTATGCACACCGCAAAAGAGCTTGCAAGACTTGGAGTAGACGGAGTTAAAATCCATATGCTTTGTGCTCTGAAAGATACTAAACTTGCTAAAATATATGAAGCAGGCGAAATCGATTTTATGGATGAAGATGAATATATTCAAACAGTTTGCGATTTTCTGGAATATCTTCCTGAAAACACAACTATTCACAGGCTTGCAGGAAACGGATTAAAGAAAAATTTAATCGCACCTTTATGGCTTGGCAAAAAAATGGATTGTCTTAACAAAATAGACAGAGAGTTTGTTAAAAGAAATTCATATCAGGGATGTAAAAATATTTACAAATAGTGTTTTATATGCGATAATCAGCTTGCAAAAAAGGCTTGGAATTAATGTAACAAATTGTTAATAAACCTTGCTGATAAAAGCAAAATAAATTTTTCACGTACATTAGATATCTTGAAAAATGATTTAAAATGGAGAACAATATGTTATCAGTACAATCAGGTATGAACTATGGTCTTGCTTTCGGTGCATCAAGAAGACGTACAGAACGTCAATTGACTCCGGAAGAATTAGAAGCTAAAAAATATAGTGAAAATCGCCGAGAACTTCTTGAACAGAAAGAAGAATTGGAAGATTTGGCTGAAAGCAAGGACTTTAAACTTCCTGAACCTGCTAAAAAAGTAATTAAAGGCGGGGCGGTTGTAACTACCGGTTTATTAGGCGGTATGGCAACAGGCTGGGGCTGGAAAAAGTCTTTGGGTGCGTTCTCTAAAATAGCTAAATCTGCACCTGTTCAAAGTATGAAAAAACATATAAAAGCGACAAAAACATTTATTGCTGATGCATTTAAAACTGTAAAAACTAAATTCAAGAAATCAGAAGCTTACACTATGCCTGCAAATGCAATAAAAAAACAATATTATAAATTCTCTGATACAAAATTCGGAGCGCCGATTGTTAAATTCTTTAAATCAATTAAAAAAGGAGTTAAAACAGTTTTCGATAAAATTTCTGGCGGAGTAAAAAAGGTTTGGAATAAAATCAGAGGCGTAAAAAAAGAAACTGTTGAAAAAGCATCAACAAACTTTGTAGGTGCATCAGGCGGTGTTGCAGCAGGAGTTACTGCTCTTAAAAAAGAAGATGAATCAGGAGAAGACTAATAATGGCAATTTCTTTCAATGATAAAATTGCATTTACGGCTAATCCTTCAACTGAGAAATCTGATAAAGACAGAAGGGATGCTGAAAAAAAAGTTGTAACAGGCGGTGGGGCGGTTGCTGCTACGGCTACTGCAGCAAGAGCAAAGGCAGCCAAGTCCGGATTTGATATGTTCGAATCAGCATCTAAAGTTTCTAAGGGGATGAAAGGTGTTACAACAACTGCAAAAGTTACTAATACCGTGACAAAACAATCTAAAGGCTTGTGGTCAAAGGTTGCAGGAAATGCAAAATGGGCTAAAAACGCTATTATGAACTGGGGAAGTAAATTTAAAAATATGAAATTTATTAAACCGTTAGTTAATAGCAAATTATTTATGAAGTTTGCAGGATTTTTAGGATATGGCTTCGGTGTGGTTACATTAATTGCAGGTATGTCAGACATTGTAAAAGTTACATCAGATGCCGTTGAAAAAAACGTGTTGCACAAAGATGATGACGATTAATAATTGAAGTTGTTAAATATTGAAAATCGTGCTAAGCTTAGCTTATGCACGATTTTGTTTTTAAAGAGATTAAAAATTCAAACATTAAAACAGAGCTTTCTAAAATAGGTTTTGATAAATCTTATATTCATAAAGCCTGTGAAAAATATGTTTATAAAAATATTAAAATATTTTCTCTTACTCATGCTCAGGCAAATATTTTAAAACAAACCGCTCTTTCTGTCGGAGCTGACTGCGCAACTCACAGAGAAGTTATAACAGGCAGGGTTGAAAAGTCTGATTGTATTGTCGGGGCAAGCCTTTCTCAGATTAAAAAAATTGCGGAAAAACTTCAATTTCAGCCTTTCGGATTAAAAGAGCTGGGAGAGAAGCTCGATGAGTTTTGCAAAACTCAAACGCAATATGAAACTAAAATCGTAGGGATTTTAAATATTACTGATAACTCTTTTTCTGACGGCGGTCTTTATAATGATTTTGAAAAATCAAAAGAACATTTGCTTCAGATGATAGAGGAAGGTGCCGATATTATTGATATAGGAGCAGAGTCTACAAAACCATATTCATCTGCGGTTGAACCCGATAAACAGATAGAAAAACTTTTGCCGGTTGTTGAATTTGCTAAGGGTAAAATTCCTGTAAGCATTGATACAAGAAGTGCTGAGGTTGCAGAAGAATGTATTAAAGCAGGTGCTGAAATAATTAATGATGTATCAGGTTTTGATTATGATAAAAATCTGGTTGATGTAATAGCAAAATACGAAGTTAAGATTGTAATCCAGCATTCTAAAGGAACACCTGAAAATATGCAGGATGCACCTGTATATGAAAATTTTGTTGATGAAATATATTTTGATTTGAAAAGAAAGATTGATCTTGCCATATCAAAAGGTGTAAAAAAAGAAAATATTATCATTGATCCGGGAATAGGTTTTGGAAAAACAAGAGAAAATAACTTTGAAATTATTAAACGTCTGGAGGAATTAAAAGGTCTTGGATGCCCTGTGATGCTTGGTATTTCAAGGAAAAGTCTTTTAAATATGGCCAACGAGGATAATCATACAAAAGATATTTTTACAACGGCATTAAATGCTTTGGCTGTTGAACATGGAGCTGATTACCTGCGCGTACATAATGTTGAAATGCACAAGCAGCTGCTGTCATTACTTGAAAATTTTCAAAAATAGTTTATAATGTGAATGTACAATTGGAGTTTGGTTTGAAGAAGAAAGCTTTTACTTTATCGGAAATTTTGTTAACCATAGCCGTACTTGGTATTGTTGCCGCAATGACTATGCCCGGTTTAATTTCCAATTACAAAATAAAGGTTTATGTTGTACAGCTTGAAAAATCTTTGAGCCAATTTGAACAGGCAATGCAAAATATTATGGTGAAGCATGAATGTACTGATATGCTTTGCACATCGGTCTTTGACGGTCAAGTATCTGATGCCGAGTGGAACAAGAGATTTGGTAATGAAATTACAAAAGCAATAAAGATTATTAATACTGCCGAAAACGGTACTGCAATGTCGCCTCATATTACTTCCATCAGTTTAAAACCTAAGGATCCAATAACAGAAGATGTTGATTGGCGCTCTACAAAGGGTTACAAATTTATGACACCTGACGGGGCTTTTTATCTTGTAGAACCTAAACAGTGCGTGGCAGTGCCTTATCCGAAATTAAGCACATTAAAAAATATTTGTGCAGAAGTAACTGTTGACGTAAACAGCCAAAGACTGCCAAACCAATACGGACGTGATATTTTTAAGTTTGTAGTTGGTCAGAACGGTCATTTGTATGCAATGTACGGTTCTGATTATGCAAGATCGGTTTACGGAGATGCAACCCTTACAGGAAGTAATTATTGGGCTTCAAATTCTTCCTTATGTGCAGGTGAGGGACTTCTTATAGCAGCTCCTGCTAATGTTAGCGGTTACGGATGTGCGGCACGTGTAATTGAATCTAATTGGAAAATGACTTATTAAGTATTTACTCTACATCTTTGTTTATGTTAAAATAGTTGCATAAATAAGGAGAAAAAATGGAAAATTTAAGAGATAAGTATGAAGTTGTTATCGGCTTGGAAGTACACGCACAGTTAAAAACCAAGTCAAAAATATTTGCACCTGACGGATGTGAATTCGGTAAGGAACCAAACTCTGAAACAAGCCCTATTACTTTAGGTATGCCGGGTGTTCTGCCTGTGCTTAATAAAGAAGTCGTAAATATGGGTATCTTAACAGGATTGGCTTTAAACTGCGAAATCCCCGAAAAATGCAAATTTGATAGAAAACAATATTTTTATCCTGACCTTCCGAAAGGTTATCAAATATCTCAATACGATGAACCTATTTGTTTAGGCGGATATTTGGATGTTAAAGGTAAAAGAATTGGTATTACCAGAGCCCACCTTGAGGAAGATGCGGGAAAACTTGTTCACGCAGGTGCAGACGGACTTGCTGGTTCAAGCTACTCTCTTGTAGACTTAAACAGAGCAGGAACTCCGCTTCTTGAAATTGTTTCTGAACCTGATATGAGAAGTTCCGAAGAAGCAAGAAATTATATGGAAGAATTAAGAAATATCGTCAGATATATAGGCGTTTGCGACGGAAACCTTGAAGAAGGCTCTATGAGATGTGACGCTAATATTTCAATTATGCCTAAAGGTTCTAAAGAATTCGGAACACGTGCTGAAATTAAAAATGTAAACAGTTTTTCTGCACTTCAAAGAGCTATTGAATATGAAATTGACAGACAAATCGAAATCGTTGAAGAAGGCGGAAAAGTTGTTCAAGAAACAAGACTTTGGGATGACAACTCTCGTGAAACACGTTCAATGAGAGGTAAAGAAGATGCTCACGATTACAGATACTTCCCTGAGCCTGATTTAATGCCATTAAAAATTTCAAGAGAATGGGTTCAGGAAATTAAAGATAAAATGCCTGAACTTCCTCAAGCTAAGCGTGAACGTTATATGAGCTTAGGTTTAAGTGAATATGATGCTTGTGTTATAGTTGAACAAATGGGATTGGCATTGTTCTTTGATGAAGTGCTTAAAGCAGGTGCAAACCCTAAAATTGCGGTTAACTTTATTATGGGTGAAATTGCAGCTTATTTGAAAGAAGAAAAAATTGAAATTAATGATACTAAATTAACTCCTGAAAACCTTGCCGAGTTAATTGCGATGATTGAAAAGAATACTATTTCAAATAATATCGGTAAACAAATTATTTTAGATATGATGAAAGACGGTGCAAAGGCTTCAAAAATTGTTGAAGACAGAGGATTAAGCCAAATATCCGATGAGGGTGCAATTAAATCAATTGTTCAAAAAATTGTTGATGCAAATCCAAATCAGGTAGAGGCTTATAAAGGCGGAAAAACTCAACTTTTAGGTTTCTTTGTAGGACAGGTTATGAAAGAAACCAAAGGCAGAGCTAATCCTAAGACCGTAAATGATTTGTTAAAAGAAATTTTAGATTAAGTTTTATATCTCCTCCCAAAAGGGAGGACTTAAAACACTGATATAATTTTAAGGAGTTGTAATGTTTTTTAAATCAAAAGAAAAATCAAGTATGGAACAAGAAATCTTTGAACAGTCGGAAGTTCTTGGAAATCTTTTGCGAACACATATAAACGATAATAATTATATTTTATTTGATATTCCTGCTGATATTCAAAAGATTGTGATTGTTGCAAGCGGTTCTTCTTACCATTGTGCAAGATATGCTGCTGATTTGTTCGGAAATATTGCAGAGATTGAAGCAAGAGCTATTTATTCCAGCGAATTTCTTCTAAAGTCTGCTGTACCTCACGAAAATGATATTTTATATGTTTTTATAACACAGTCAGGCGAAACATCAGATACAAATTCGGCTTTGAAAAAAGCAAAAGAATTGGGAATGAGAACTCTTTGTATAACAAATAAAAAAGGTTCTTCAATCTGGGAAGCATCGGACTTTAAGATTGACTGCTGCGCAGGTGAAGAAAAAAGTATTGCAGCTACAAAATCACTGACAACTCAAATGCTGTGCTGCACATTACTTGTATTGAAGTATGCTGCACATAGAGGGATGGATATTTCAAATTATATTAAAGAATTAAAAACACTGCCTGAATTTATTGAAAAAACATACCTGCTTCATGAAGATATTAAAGAAATGGCTAAATCTCTTGCAAAGTTTAAAAACATTGTAGTAACAGCAGACGGCATTTCTTATGCAATTGCAAAGGAAGCTTCTTTAAAAATTAAAGAAACTTCTTATATTAATGTTTATTCAAATATATTAGGCGAATTTATGCATGGTCATGTTGCAATTTTGAATAATAAACCTGCATTGATACATATTTCCATAAACGAATTAAGTTACACTGCAATAAAAAATCTTAACAAAATTGAAGATGACTATAATCCTCCGTTATGCATAATCGGATGCTCAAATGAAAAAATAAATACTGACTTTAATATAAATATTGATTGTGAAAGTGATATAGTTAAATCGTTCTGTATTGTTGTTATCGTACAGCTTTTGGCATTAGAAATTGCACAATGTTTGGGGCGAAATGTTGACAAGCCTCACGGACTTGATAAAGTTGTAAAATAATTTCTAT
>UNSJ01000057.1 GCA_900548405.1 Candidatus Gastranaerophilales bacterium
CCCTGAAATCGGCTTAAGGAGTGCTTCTAGAGTGCCCCCCCCCCGTGAAATACGTGTTTATTTAATCTTCTTGTCATACTTTCACTCCTCATTTATATTTCATTTATTATTATAAACGATTTTTGATTTTTTACAAGTGAAGCTTGACTTTACAATAAAAAAAACACCTGTTTTAGGACAGGTGTTTTTTTTTATTATTTTTTACTTTTTATTTATCATCTAAAGCTGCAACGCCCGGTAATACTTTACCTTCGATAAATTCAAGAGATGCACCGCCGCCTGTTGAAACGTGAGTGAAATCTTCTGCTTTAAAGAATTTTTTAGCAGCAGATACAGAATCACCACCGCCAATAACAGAAGTTGCACCGTTTTCAGTTGCTTCAACAACTGCTTGAAGTACAGCTTTTGTACCTTCAGCAAATTTAGGGTTTTCAAATGCGCCTACCGGACCATTCATCAATATTGTTTTTGAATTTTTAATAACATCAGCAAATGCTTTTCTTGAATCAGGACCTGCATCAACGCCTTCAAATCCGTCAGGAATTTCGTTGATAGCAACAAATTTGTTTGTACCGTTTCCTGAAAAATCGTCAGCTGCAAGAACATCAGTAGCCATAATAATTTTAACGCCTTTATCAGCTGCTTTCTTTTCAATAGCTTTTGCAACGTTCATTTGGTCGTCTTCGCAAATTGAATTACCGATTTTACCGCCGTTAGCCTTCACGAATGTATAAGCCATACCGCCGCCGATGATTAAGTTATCAACTTTATCAATTAAGTTTTCAAGAACACCGATTTTAGAAGAAACTTTAGCACCGCCGACAATAGCTGTGAAAGGTCTTGCAGGATTATCAAGAGCTTCAGACAAGCATCTGATTTCTTTTTCCATTAATAAGCCTGAAACAGCAGGTTTCAAAACTTTAGCCAACTTAGCTGTTGAAGTGTGGTTTCTGTGAGCAGCTCCGAAAGCATCGTTTACATAGAAATCACCTAATTTAGCTAATTCGTTTGCAAAAGTCATATCATCATCTTTTGCTTCTTCCGCTTTGTAGTAACGGATGTTTTCCAATAAAGCAACCTGACCGTCTTTTAAAGCTTCTAATTCTTTATCAGCACCTTCGCCCACCGGTGATTTTACAAATAATACATCTTCACCTAAAACTTTAGACAAGTGTTTTGCAACAGGTTCTAAAGAAAATTCAGGGTTCCATTCGCCTTTTGGTCTTCCTAAGTGAGCCATTAAAATAATTTTTGCTCCTTTTTCTTTTAAAGCTTTCACTGTAGGAATAATAGCTTGAATTCTTGTATCATCGGTAACATTTTTGTCTGCGTCTAAAGGCACATTTACGTCTACTCTTACAAGAGCACGTTTTCCTTTTACATCACCTAAGTCTTTAATAGATTTTTTCATAATTTTCTCTCCTATTTAAAAATGAAATATTCATTGCAAGATTATCATACAAAAAACATGAAATTAATCCAAGTAACCAATTAAAATTTTTGTCTTTCGGATTAATCTGAAAACACAAAAGAAAGGATTTACTTATGAAGAAAAAAATATTTGGGGTGCTTGTTGTAATCACAGCTTTTGTAGCAGGTTATTCTATTAATAACATCGCTGTTTCAGGAACAAATCCTGAATATAAAGTTGCGATTGTTGATATTCAAAAAATCGTGTCAAATTCGAGTGAAATAAAAGCTTTAAAAACCGATCAGGAAAAGCAGGTTCAAACCATGCAGGCAACAATTGATAAGGCAAGAGCGGAAATTTCTAAAGAAAAAGATCCCGCTAAAATTGCACAATTAGAAGAAAAATACAGAAATGAAATTAACCAGCAAAAACTAGCGCTTGATACATCATATAACAGCAAATTAACAGCAATTGACAATAAGATTAAAACTGCGGTAATAGAAAAAGCACGCAGCATGAATTACAACATTGTACTGCCTAAAAATACTGTTCTATATGGCGGGGATGATATTACCGATCAGGTTTCAACAATAATTAAATAGATTTATCAGCCGTTATTATTTTGGAAGAATATTAATCATTATAGAACTTGTGTTTTTATAAAATGATTCTTTCCAAACCTGACGGCTGATTTGTTTCTTTTGTTTGTCAATATTGTATAATTCTGTATCAAACAACTGCTTTGACTTCACATTTGCATAGCAGGCAGATTTAAATTCATCAGTCATAAATTCGCATTCGGCTAATGAATCTTCAAAATCCGCGCGTCTTTTAGCCCAGTAATTATAAATTTCCTGAGTAGCTTTTGTTCCGTCAGGCCAAAACCATTTAATATCTTTATATTGGGCGTTTTCCAAACCCTGCGGGCAAAGCTCCTGCCAAACAGGACGTTCGGGGGCTTTCGCAAGATTAATAATTTCGGATGCAATTACCGAATTAATACTAAAACCTAAAATTCCAATCAGACATATTAATTTGTTTATGTTTAATAATTTGCTCATATAATCTTATTATTATTATAATTAATTATTTGATATTTTCAACCTCCATTTGTTATATATGTTATAATGGAATTGATGAATGAGAATTTAAAACAAACTCTAAAACTGCTTCCGTCGCTTCCCGGCTGTTATATTTACTATAACAAAGAGGGAGAAATAATTTATGTAGGCAAAGCTAAAATTCTTAAGCGGCGTGTAATGAGCTACTTTAACAGAAAACATTCAAGTGTTAAGGTAGAAGTTTTGGTTTCTCAAATCGAGCGTTTGGAATATATTATTACAAACACGGAAGTTGAAGCTTTAATTCTTGAAAGCCACTTAATTAAAAAACATAAACCCCGTTATAATGTTTTATTAAAAGATGATAAAAAATATCCGTACTTTTTAATTACTGATGAAGATTTTCCTAGAATAACAATTGTGCGCAAAAAAAATATGAACCCTGAAAAAGGACGTTATTACGGACCTTATACAGACGTTCGCGCAATGCACGCTACCTTGGACTTTTTGAAAAAAATATTTCCGCTCAAGCAATGCAAATCCCCCAAATTTAAAGATCGTCCGTGTCTTTACTATCATATAGGTAGATGTATGGCTCCGTGTCAAAATCTTGTAACATCGGAAGAATACAAAAATATTGTTCGACAAGCAGAATTATTTTTATCGGGAAAACAGTCTGAATTAATGAAACAGCTGCAAGAACAGATGCAAAAGTACGCCGAAAGTCTTCAATTTGAAAAAGCCGCTAAACTTCGAGACAGCTATAATGACCTGCAAAAAACACTTGAAAAACAAAAAGTTGTTTATGAAAATACAAAATTAAATGAAGATGTTATTTCTCTTATGGCTGACGATGGAATTTTTGCTATAGTAATCCTGATGATTAGGGAAGGAAGGCTGATTGATAAAAAAGATTTTGTTTACGAAGTTGAAGAAGATGACAGAACAGAATTCTTTGAAACTTTCTTTAAAGAATACTACAGTACTTTAAAACTTGAATACCCTGACAAGATTGTATCAAATGAACTTGAAGCTGTTGGTGAAAAAGAACTGTATGAAGAATGGCTTGAAATTTTAGCACAAAAGAAAATTAAAATAAGTTACGGAAAATCAGCTCAAGGCAAAGAACTCCAAATGCTTGCCGATAAAAATGCTAAAGTTGTCCTTGATAATGCTAAGCTTGCTAAAATGTCTAAAATCAGAGATGATTTTAATGAAATCGGTTCATATCTTGCCGAAAAGCTTGAGCTTAAAAACTTTCCATACCGAATGGAATGCTACGATATTTCACATATTCAGGGGACAAATACCGTTGCTTCTATGGTAACTTTTATTAACGGAGTTCCTAAAAAATCCGAATACAGAAAATTTAAAGTAAGAATGACAGAAGGAAAACCTGACGATTTTCTTTCAATGAAAGAAGTTTTAACCCGCCGCTTAAGCCATTTGGGAGAAGAAAAATGGGCTAAACCGGATTTGATTATTATTGACGGTGGAAAAGGACAGCTTTCAAGTGTTATGCAAATTATTGAGGATTTAGGCGTAACAGGAATTGATGTAGTCAGCCTTGCAAAAAAACATGAAGAAGTGTTTCTTCCAAAACAATCAAAACCTGTTATTCTTCCGAGAAATTCAAGCGCATTATTCTTATTCCAAAGAATAAGAGATGAAGCTCACAGATTTGCCATTACTTATCACAGAAAATTGCGTTCAAAAAAAATGATTGAGAAGAAAAACTAATCTGCTTCTTTTGCTTTTCCTCTGTTTTTAACAGCGTTATTCCAAGCTTCTTGCAGCTGTGAAAGAGTATTGGCTTTATTAAACCATCTTAAAACATAACGTTCGTCAGGTCCCAAGCCGCCGTTCAGTTTTTGACCTGTTCTGATGTCAAATTCTGCATCAGCCATAGCAAGGTCTACAATCACATGCGGCGAGCTGTTTTTTGCAGGCTCCATAATTAGTTTCAGATTGTTATATCTTTCAACGCGAATACTTCCCTGATTGTGAGCATCAGATTGAAGTTCAATTATCAGAGTTTTAAGTTCGCCCGCTAACTCGTTTAACGTCTTTGCCATATCGTTTCATCCTTAATCTTGCTTCAAAAGCCTTTAATTTATGCCTTACACCGGAACCCGTAACAGATTCTGCGGCTTCCTGAAGCTCGGCTTTTGAAATCTCTAAATTTTCTTCAGTTTTCTTTTCATTCTTAACCTGTTGTGTAAGAATTTCATTAGATTTTGTAATATATACCCAGTGTTTTCTTAACTCACCGTTTATGTTAGGACGATTTGCCCACATTAGCACATATCTTTCATCAGAACCCATGCTACCGTCTATCTTTTCAACAGGATCTATCGCATAACATACAGCAGAAATATTAACGGATACCCAAAAATGAGGCGTTGAAGTCTTTTTTGGATCCATATAAAATTTTAAATTGTTGTATTTTTGTTCAACTTTACCATGAGTATTATAAGAGTCAGTTTGAACGTTTATAAGGTAATCTCTTAAACTATTTTCAAATACACGTATAGATTCAGGCATAATTCTAACTCCAATAATTCATTAATCTTTCATTTAATTATTTAAACTGTGTATAGGCGCAGGTATTCTTCCTCCTCTGCGGACAAATCCCGTTGAAGATAGAGTATTTACAGGCATTATGGGTGCTTTACCCAAAAGACCGCCAAATACAACTTCTTCTCCTATTTTCTTTCCCAAAACAGGTATCAATCTAACAGCAGTTGTCTTTTTGTTAATCATACCAATAGCCATTTCATCGGCTATCATACCTGCTATGGTATCCACAGGAGTATCACCGGGAATTGCAATCATATCAAGACCAACAGAGCAGACAGAGGTCATTGCCTCAAGTTTATCAAAGGTCAGATAACCTTTTTCAGCGGCTTCAATCATACCCGCATCTTCTGATACAGGTATAAACGCACCTGACAAACCGCCTACATGAGAACTTGCCATAATACCGCCTTTTTTAACGGCATCGTTAAGCATTGCAAGTGCTGCGGTTGTTCCATGCGCACCTGCATGTTCCAAGCCCATTGCCTGAAAAATTCCTGCAACACTGTCACCCTCATCAGGCGTAGGTGCCAAAGATAAGTCAATAACACCGAAAGGTATTTCAAGTCTTTGAGCAAGCTTTCTTCCCACAAGCTCACCTGTGGTTGTAATTTTGTAAGCAATTTGTTTTATTTTATTTGCCAATTCACTCAAATTTGCATCTTTCCCTAAAGCTTCAATAGCGGCTCTGACAACACCCGGCCCTGAAACACCGACATTTAGCGCGCATTCAGGTTCTCCTACTCCGCAAAAAGCACCTGCCATAAAAGGATTATCCCCGGGAGAATTACAAAATACAACAAGTTTTGCAGCACCAAGACAATCTTTATCCTTTGTAAGTTCAGCAGTTTTTTTAATGGTTTCAGCCATTTTTAAAACAGCATCCATATTTATTCCTGCTTTTGAAGATGCAACATTTATGGATGAACAAAGTCTTTCAGTATTCGCTAGAGCTTGAGGAATACTTTCAATTAAAAGTTTATCTCCTTTTGTACATCCTTTTTCAACAAGGGCTGAAAAACCCCCGATGAAATTTACTCCGACATCTTTTGCAGCTTTGTCCAAAGTTTCAGCTATTTTAACGTAGTCAGGGTTTTTACACGCTTCGCCTACAAGCGAAATAGGTGTAACCGAAATTCTTTTGTTAATAATAGGAATCGAATAATCATTTTCAAGTTCTTTTGCATATTCAACCAAATTTTTAGCATAACGAGTAATTTTATTGTAGATATTTTCACAAACAACATCAACATCACGGTCCATACAATCCCGTAAACTTATTGCAAGCGTAACTGTTCTTATGTCAAGATTGTACAGCTTTATCATATTTATTGTTTCTAATATCAAATTCTCATTTATCATTTTAAAAATTGAACTCCATGAACTAAAACTTCAGTAATATCAAGTTTTTTAACCTTCAAGCGCATTTCTACACGTCTGCTTTTGTTATAATCTTCTTTACCGTTTGTGAATACAGGTTCGGAAAAACTTTTTCCTTCAACGACAATCATTTTTTTCAGTTTATCATTGTATTCTTTATTAAAGTTAGTTTTGAACATATAATCAGCAACAGAGTTTGCCCTTTGCAGACTAAGTGTCATATTCTTCATATACTGCTCGTCGGCATTTTTAATACCGGCGTAAGACTGGCTGTCAGTGTGACCTTGAATAATAATATTTTCGATTTCGTTTATCAATTCTTTTTTAGAAAAAATTGTATTGATATAAATCGGAACCAATTTATCTAAATAAGCTTTTCCTTTTGGCGAAAGCGTGTAACTGCTCAATTCAAACAGTTCCAAATCAGAAATTTTAATATCTCCTGTCATTGGATCAACCTGAGCTTCAATATTAGCTTTTTTCAAATTCTCTATAAGCTCTTTATTAACTTCAAGCTGTTGCTTTTTCTGTTCAAGACTTTGTTGCGTAAAACCTGTCATTGCAAGAACAAACAAAGTCATGAAGATAATAGCCAAACCCAAAAGCAAGTCAGCCATTGTAGTCCAGAAGATGTTATTATCCCCTTCTTCATTTTTTGTTCTTCTCATCATTAATGACATAACACAATTCCTCTAAAATAAGTCATCAACATCATCTGATTTGGATGCAGCGCTTTTTGCAACCTCTTTCATACTTTTGTTGACCTGGTTTATACCAAAAATTAAGTTTTCCAGATATGGAACCAAATTACTTGCAATACCCGAATTCAATGCAACTTTAAATTGCTGCGGCATTGCAGTAATCAAATTTGATATTGAATTGTTCTGAATTTTTGTTTCTTTTAAAAGCTCAAGCAGGAATTTTTCGGATGAAATATTATCAAACAATTTTCCGAACAAATCTTCACAAGCTGAAAGCGGAGTTTTACACATTTTTTGGAAAACAATTCTTTCAAACATTAAAAACAGCAATGATGAACCTACCGCAATAACTGATACTAAAGCTGCAGTCTGCATGCTTGACATCAAGCCTGCAACCGATGCAATTGTTTTTTCTTGGGAAGAAAAGTCGATTTTACCGAATGCTATTGCAATGTTCAAGAACGTAAACAAAGGTCCGAAACCTGTTAAAATTGTCGGAACAGTTTGTAAGAACTTGTTGTTAAATTTAGATGTAATTAGTGTATCTTCATTGAAAAAGTAAAGAGGATCAACAGTTGTCTGAATATTTTGTACAGTTGAAGAAACTTCTTTATAAGTCAAATCATTATTTTGCCCTTTCAGAGCAACAGACTCGGAAAACACAAGAGTATTTTTGAATTCAAGCCATGAGCTTGAAACATAAGGATTTGCAGACATCCATTCATCAATTTCTTTAAATCTGAAATTTAAATCCGTTTTTTTAAACCTTGAAATAAATGCTAAAAGTATTTTCAAATTTTTACTTACAAAAAAGTAGTTTTTAAGACAGTAAATGATTGAAAACAAGAATGTAAACATTACAATCAAAATCGGAATATCTGTAAATATGTGTAATAAGTTCATAGCTGCTCCATAAATTATCTTAATTGAAAGTATAGCATAAGTTTTAGAATATGGCAAAATATAAATTAATCTTTAAGGTCGGACTTTGTCAAGCAGGCACGAATGTTGGAGAACTTCTAAAAGACATATCCACAGGGAGAACAGGGCTGTGCCCTGAGGAAAACTCCCGCTCTAAGGCGGGAGAAGGAATGAAAGTCTGCCTTAAAAAGGCAGATTTTTCGTATGAAATTTTATTTTATTTTGGCTTCAAGAGTTTTTAAACGAGCATCTTGCTGTTTTACAATACTTTCAAGCTCATTAATTCTCTTTTCCTGCGCTGAAACTTTTGCATCGAGTTCTTTAATTGCATTGATTACTGCATAGAACATATCCTCCATTCTGATTGTAAGAAAACCGTCAGCACCTTTTTTTACGGCATTTGGAAAGATTTTTTGCAAATCCTGCGCTATTACACCAACATGAGGTGTCTTGGTTTCATCTTTTTTATATGTGTAATTAAATACTTTTAAAGCACGGATTTTGTCTAACCCTGAAGTGAATTCATTACCGACATATTTTAAACGGCGGTCTGATGATAAAGCAGTTCCAAGAGAATTAGCTTCACCTCCGCAATATCTGAAATAGGCATAGTCATTGGCATCGCCGCTTGTCATTGTCAAGGCACAGTTATCATACACATAATTCTTGTGATAAACTTCCGGTTGAAATACTATACGACCGCGTACAAGCAAGTTTCCGTTAACAACTACCGAGGTTGCATTACTTGAAAGACTGCCATAACCGTAATTTCTAAAACTTGCTGTTGCATCTGTATTATGCACTTCAAGAACTGATGTACCCCCATTAAATTTCGACTGGCTTCCGATAAAAATTCTTTCAACACTATCAGTTGTATATGCACCTGTTTTAGGACCTGAATTTGCGCCTATACAAACTTTATTAGAACCTTTTACACCCTTGCAGGCTTGATTACCTAAAGCAATGTTATTGTAGCCGTTTGCCTCTGTATAGTTACCAATTGCCACTGCGGCACTTCCTTTGGCAACAGCACCGTCACCAATAGCTATTGCTTTTTCACCTGAGGCTGTTGTTGTAGCTTCACCTGCAACACTACCTATGGCTATACTGCTTTCACCGCTGGCAACTGTTTCATGACCAATAGCTATTGCATCTGTATTGCTGGCTTGTGCAGCATTTCCCAGCGAAACAGTATTATCAGCTTTTGATTTGGCACTGTAACCTATCGCCAGAGCTTGCTGACCGCTGGCTAGAGTTGCATAATCCGTTT
>UNSJ01000058.1 GCA_900548405.1 Candidatus Gastranaerophilales bacterium
TGCCTCAATAACACTTATTATACAAGTTTTTATGACTTGTACATTAATGTATTTTATGTTTACACCATATGATAGCGAAATTATACAAGGTATACAGGGAAGATATTTTATTTCTGCCATACCTTTAATTTTTATAATATTCGGGCAAAATATAAGTATACTTAATGCAAAGTATACAGATATATTTAAGAGAATTTTAACAAATTACATATTTATAATACTATGCTATACTTGTTTTATAATTCAGAATACATATAAACTTTTATAAACAAAAGGAGATATTAACATGATGATTAATGACTTACCGAGAATGCAGGTTTTGATTACAACCAACGAGCAGCATATTGAAGGTGAACTTCTTCTGCCTGAAAATATGAGGTTCAGTAACTCTATACCTGATAATATGCTATTTTATATACTTAACGGCGGCTTCCAATTTATAACACTTAAAAACTGTGAAGTAAAAGACAGAAAAAATCTGGCATTCCGACCTGACAAATCACCTCAGCTTCACGTAAATATCGCATGCATTATGACAATGCAAATTATAGAAATATTACCTGATGACTATGAATATGATGATTACTACGAAGATGAAGAAGATGCTGACAATGATGAAAACTCTAAACCGCAGCAGCGCCAGCAGTCAAGACAAAGAGCTCGCAGCAGACGCTGATAAATAACAACTTTCTTCATATATATGTTCTTTTTTTTATGTTTTTGATAAAATAGGCTTAAGTCTATATCGAAACTAGAAAAGGAAGATAAAATGATAAAAACAAAGATGAAAGACCACAATTGCGGAGAGCTCAATCTAAACAATATTAATGAAGAAGTTACCCTATCAGGCTGGGTTTCAACCGTAAGAGATTTAGGCGGTATTTTATTTATAGAATTAAGAGACAGAAGCGGTTTTTTCCAATTGGTTGCAAACCCGCAGATTAACCCTGATGTACACAAAGTATTTGAAAAAGTCCGTTCGGAATACGTTATTACGGTAAAAGGAAAAGTTACCAGACGTCCTGAAGAAACATATAACGAAAAATATGCAACAGGACAAGTTGAAATGTATCCTGAATCAGTAGAAATTTTATCAGAATCAAAAGTTTTACCTTTTGTATTGGATGATGAAAATGTATCTGAAGATGTTCGTTTGAAATACAGATACCTTGATATTAGACGTGAAAGTATGCTTAAAAACTTAACTCTACGTCACAAAATATGTCATGCAACAAGAAACTATTTTAATAACGAAGGCTTTTTGGAAGTAGAAACACCTATCTTAAACAAAACAACTCCTGAAGGTGCTAGGGATTACTTGGTTCCATCAAGAGTACAAGAAGGTAAATTCTATGCATTGCCTCAATCACCGCAAATATTTAAACAATTATTGATGGTTGGCGGAATTGAAAGATATTATCAAATAGCAAAATGCTTCCGTGATGAAGACTTGCGTGCAGACAGACAGCCTGAATTTACTCAGATAGATATTGAAATGTCTTTTGTTGAGCAACAGGATGTTATTAAAATGGTTGAAGGCTTAATCGTTGAAACTTTTAAAGCAGCAGGAGTAGAAGTTAAACCTCCGTTCATTCAAATGCCCTGGCAGGAAGCAATGGACAGATACGGCTCTGATAAACCTGATACCCGTTTTGGCTTAGAATTATTTGATATCGGCGATATTATCATGCAGTCAGAATTCCAAATTGTGAAAAATACGCTTGAAAACGGCGGTATTGTTCGCGGTATAAGAATACCAGGCGGTGCTAAATATTCAAGAAAAGATATCGATGATATTACAAAACTTGCTGTGTCATTCGGTGCTAAAGCTTTAGCAAACATTATTTATAACGAAGACGGCACAGCTAAATCTCCTGTATTGAAATTTGTTACGGAAGAACAAGCTAAACAAATTCAGGAACGTGCAGGCGCACAAGCAGGCGATATTATTTTCTTCGTAGCAGACAAACCTAAATTAGTATATGACATCATGGGAAGATTAAGATTACACTTTGGTAAATCTTTAAATCTTATTGACGAGAACAAACATAACCTTTTATGGGTTGTAGACTTCCCTATGTTTGAGTGGTCTGAAGAAGAACAACGTTACAAAGCTATGCACCACCCGTTCACATCACCTTGTATTGAAGACTTAGACAAATTAAAAAGCGGTGATTTAGGAAATGTTAAATCAATTGCATATGATATTGTTTATAATGGAACAGAACTTGGCGGCGGATCTGTAAGAATCCACTCATCTGATGTGCAATCAGCAGTATTTGCGGCTCTTGGCTTAACTCAAGAAGAAGCATTGGAAAAATTCGGATTTATGGTTAACGCTTTGCAATACGGTACACCTCCTCACGCAGGTTTAGCTATTGGTCTTGACAGACTAGTCGCTTTATTATGCAGAACTGAAAGTATCCGTGATGTTATAGCATTCCCTAAAAATTCAGGTGCAAAAGACCTTATGAGCGATGCTCCGGGTGAAGCTTCATTACAGCAAATGCGAGAACTTCATTTAAAAAGCACAGCACATAAATAATAATTAAAAAGAGCCTATAAAAGGCTCTTTTTTTTAGTAATTCATCTGCCAACCGTCATTTATTATTTTACCAATACACCCTTTAGCATATCCGGAACTAAAACAATTTTTATTAAATAAATCATTTCTTATATCATCTAAAGAAGAATCCTCAGAACAAATTCCTTTGGACTTACATTCAGGTGTTGCTCCAAGAACGTCAATAGAACCGTCATCATAAAATTCGGCATGAAATAAATCACGTCCTGCAATATTCGGGCCTTTAGGACCGTTTATGTCAATTAGCATATGACCGTGATATGATGTAACGTCACCAACCGTAATTTGATATTGAGAAGGTCTATCCAATAAAATCCCTGCTCCGCTTGCAAGCAATACACTTGCTCCTGCACCCCACTCACCTCCGGTATTATATGGAGTTCCGTTTATACTTTTATAACTCGCCGCAAAACAAGGCTCTTTAACATAAGTTTCGCAATCATTTATAACTTTAAAATAATCTTTAAGAAAGATTTTCATTTCATCAGGCGTTGTAAGACCTGCTTCTCGCAGATTAATTGCATTTTTATCATTCATATATTTCAAAGATGCCTGTTGAATTTCATTATAAACTTTATGCAGCTGAGTTACATAGCTTTGACGCTGATAGTTCTGCATCAAAGACGGGACTGTCATTGCTGAAACCACTCCAATAATGCCTAGTGTGACCAATACTTCTGCGAGAGTAAATCCTTTACGGTTGGAGCTTAAAAGTCTGCCCCCCCCCCGAGTAAATAAAATCTTTTCATAAAACTGCTCCTTTCATTTATTTTAAACTTATGCATAACCCATGTTGCGGGTCCAGCGGCTACGCTGGTTTTCATAAATTGCTACTTTCAATAATTTACATTATAATTATAACAATTTTTTTAAGACTTTTCAACATATATTTGTAATATAATTAGCTTATGCAAATATTTACCGAACTTACCAAAAATCCTAATTTATCCATTGCGCTCGGCTACTTTGACGGAGTACACCTCGGGCATCAAGCTGTTATAAAAAATGCGGTAGATTTTGCTCGTAAAAATGGTGAAAAATCAGCTGTAATAACTTTTTCCGATCATCCTTGCTGCTATTTTTGGGGAGTTTGTCCTAAGTATATTCTTACAAGAAAAGAAAGAGAAGAAAAAATTGCAGAACTTGGCGTTGATTATTTATACGAATTAGATTTTGAAAGTATATCAGGGCTAACGGCAGAAGATTATTTGAAAAATATTCTGGTTAAATATTTTACACCTTCGTCAATTTCCACCGGCTGGAATCACAATTTCGGTTACAAAAAGTCAGGAAATGTTAAATTTTTAGCTATGAATTCCAAAAAATTCGACTACTCATACTATGAGCTTCCTGCACAAAAAAAAGAAAATGAAATTATAAGCAGCACTGCAATAAGAAAATTGTTATCATCAGGCAAGATTGAAAAAGCTAACACAATGCTTGGATACAAATTTCTTATCAGCGGAGAAGTAATAAAAGGCAACCAAATAGGAAGAACAATAGGATTTAAAACAGCTAATCTGATTTACCCTCCGGAACTTATTGACCTGCCGTTCGGTGTTTATTCCGTTGAAACCGAATACGGAAAAGGCATTGCAAACTTTGGAACACGTCCGACCGTTAACGGTAAAGGAACTCTTTTGGAAGTACACATTCTTGACTTTGACAATGATATCTACGGCAAAAATATAACAGTTAAGTTTAATAAAATGATACGCGCCGAGAAAAAATTTCCTTCTCTCGACGCTTTAAAAAATCAAATAATTTCCGATATAAATTCTATTTAATAAGAGCCTGAACTTCTTTAAACTTCGGATTTTTAGCACCTTTCAACCATTCAAACAAAGCAATTTCAACACAAGAAACTTTAACACCGTTTGCCTGCATAGCATCTATGCCTTGCTTAAATTCATATTTAGAACGGCTTGCACAAGCATCTTTTATAACATAAACATCAAAACCTGCTTCTACAAGAGCCGAAGCTGTTTGATGAACACAAATATGAGTTTCTATACCAAAAATAACAATTTGTTTTTTCCCGTAAGATTTTATTCTATCAAGCATACCATCTTCTAAAAGCGCATTGAAAAAAGTTTTTTCAACCACTTTAGAATTTTCGGGAAGCACTTCCTGCAATTGAGGAACCGTATGCCCCAATCCTTTTGGATACTGTTCTGTTAACAAAACAGGTATACTCAATAATTTAGCTGCACTGGCAACTTTTACAGCATTAGTCACAATAATATCTTTATCCAACGCAGCTACCAATCTGTCTTGAATATCTATGATTAATACTAAACTGTTCTCTGCGGATAATGTATTCATAATTTTCTCCTTTTTTATACTGCCGTATACTTAAATTCCTTAATAAAGTCTTCTACTATTTTAACAAGTTCTTTTTGTGAAATCTTAGTTAAAGCAAGTTGAATTTCACGATTTTCAGGACTATCCAGTCCTTCATGGGTAATGTAAACTATAATTTTTGCAAATCCCGGATATACTATTCTTAAAGTACTGTCCTGATTTTGATTTTTCAAATGAAAAACACACTGTTCTGCATCTGTGTACTGTTCAATTTTAGTATCAAACAACTTTTCTTCATATGCTTTTTGAAGCCTGAAAAAAACAGGTGCAATAACTTTTTCCATTTTTTTATTAAATATTTGTCTGAAAATTTTATAATTTTTAGGCATTTCAACAGAATCATCAAGCCACTCATCAAGAGTATCTTCTTTATCCGATGCAACAACATAATCAACATTTGTTGAAACAGCCTCTGAAAGAGCACGTAAAGCATCATGCTCCATCTCATTAAAGTTTTTGTGTGCAATAGAAGAAATCCCTGCACAAATTCTAAAATCAGCTCCATAAGCTTCTTTGATTTTATTTAAAACTGTTATTGAACCGTTTATATCAGTTTTAGGCATAAGCACATATACTTTTGCGCCTTTTCCTAAAACAGCTATATCATGAGCACGTATAGAAGTTAAAACAGCAGATGCCATTTTCTCAATTGAAAAAGCTGTTTTGCTTTCCTCATCAGGAGCAAGAGACATAAAAGCACCATCATCAAGCAGATTATCATCAATCTCATTTTCAATAACCTGTTGAGCATATTTATAATTATACAAACCTGTCATATCATCTATAACATTCAACTGTTCAAGGAGTTTTTGATTTCTTAAAGCCTTAAACTTAGCCGATGAATGTTTTATGTTATGCACTGTTCTAATTACAAGTTCATAATTTTCTGCACTTGAAAGAGCATAATCATCAGCACCTGCATCATAAGCGTTCAAAATCAAATCAGCACAGACAGAATCAGCCAATAAAATTATGCAAAGATTAACGTCTTCTTTTCTAAGTTCGTCAATTAACTCAACAGTTTTGGATTTTGAATTTGTTTCATGCACAAGAACAATTGACGCTTGAGCAAGTTTTACGGAATTTACAGCCTCTTTATAATCAGAAATTAAAACCTCGTCATTATTGCGCAAAAATACCAATTTAGAAGCAATGTTTTCCGATAAATTTTTATCATCTGATATTAAAACTATGCTGTTTTTTGAATTCATTAATTATACCTGCAAATGTTTTTTAATACACAGGAAGCTTCCGCCTGCCCCGAAAAGAATAGCCATTGTAAACATAATAGCAATTACAAGATTTTGAGCATACAAAGGTGTCGGGACCATAAAGAATTGGTGCATATTATTCAAGCCGTTTTGAACAAAGTTCAACGGAAGCAAAGCAATAACAGCTCCGGAAAATCCGTAAAAAGCCCCTTGCATAATCAGCGGGAATCTTATATACCAGTTTGAAACTCCCATTAATCTCATAATTTCAATTTCTTCTTTTCTTGACTGAATTACAAGCTGGATAGTGTTATTGATAATGGTAATCGTCAAAATACCCATAATAATAACGATAAATACAGTAATAGTATTTACGACATGGTTCATTGCCTCAATCTTTTTAGCCAGGTCTTGAGCATAACTCATATCTTCAACAGATTTTAACTGCTTAACGTTTTTAAATACAACATCAATGTTTTCCGGTTTATCAACCTTAACATGTAAAGTATCGGGAAGCGGATTATCCATATCAGGCAAATCCATTTCACGTTTTAAATTTGACCATGAAGAAGCCTTTGGAATAATAGTAACATTTTCAACATGTTCAAACTCTTTTACTCTGTTTTTAACTATATTAGCATCCGCATCTTCTTTCAGATACACAGATATTTCAAGTACATTACCCAATTCATGAGCAAAAGCTGAAATAGATAAAGCAGACCGGAAGAATGAAGCAAAGATTGTCAAAATAGCTGCCATTGTTGTGATAATGACAAGATTAACAATACCTGTTCTGCTGACATCATGCACGGTTTCTTTTGTCAGACGGTATAAAATTCTAAGCTCGCACAACCAATCTTTAGGAATGTGCTTTTTTACTTTTTTCTTTATTTTTAATTTTGAACTATTCATAAGTACCTGCTTGTATATCCCTTACCACTTCACCCTTATCGAGTGTAATAACTCTTTTTCTGAAATAATCTACCATAGCATTGTCATGGGTAGACACAATAACAGTAATCCCTCTTTGGTTGATTTGATCCAAAATCTGCATAATTTCCATAGAGTTTTTAGGATCAAGATTACCGGTAGGTTCATCTGCAATCAATAGCGGAGGTCCGTTAACAATTGCACGGGCAATACCAACTCTTTGCTGCTCACCGCCTGAAAGTTCAGAAGGGGTAGCATTCATTTTTTCGTATAATCCTACGATTTTTAACGCTCCTGATACTCTGGCATTAATCTCTCTTGAGCTGATACCGAGAGTCCTGATAACATAAGCTACGTTATCATACACACTTTGATTTTGAAGCAGTTTATAATCCTGAAAAACAATTCCCATACAGCGTCTTAAATTAGGCACTTTGTCGTTGGAAAGGTTAGCAATATTAATTCCTCCGATAGTAACCGTACCGCTTGAAGGTCGTTCTTCATTGTACAAAAGTTTCATCAAAGTAGATTTTCCTGCGCCTGATGCGCCTACAATAAATACAAATTCGCCTGATAGAATGTCAAGGTTTACATTTTTCAATGCGTAATTATCATTTTTGTATTTCTTGGTAACTGCTCTAAATTGAATCATAATTTTTCCTTATTTATTTTACAAGACGATATTTATCAATATATCGTTTAATACTTATAGCAAGCTTGTCAGAAGTTAATCCGTAATAATCAAGCAGCTGTTCCCACTTTCCGCTTTGTCCGAAAGTGTCATTCACTCCGATTCTGTGAACAGGAACCGGATAATATTCGGCAAGAAGTTCACAAACAGCACTGCCCAAACCACCGATAATAGAATGGTTTTCAACAGTCATAACGAACTTAGTCTTCTTAACATGCTCAATAATAGTTGCACCGTCTAAAGGCTTAACAACAGGAACATGTATAATCTGTACCGAATATCCCTGCTGTTTTAAAATTTGTGCAGCCTCAATAACTTCTGCAAGAGTTTCACCGTTTGTTATAACAGTAACATCTTCACCATCTTCAAGCACTTTTGCTTTGCAAAAATCAAATTCATAATTTTCATCAAACACATTGCAAACATTAGTTCTTGGAATCCTTATATACATAGGACCGTAATTTTCAGCAGCAAACTTTATAATCTGTTCACATTCTCTGCAATCAGCAGGAACAATAACCGACATGTTAGGAATTCCGCGCATTAAAGAAACATCTTCAAGCGCCTGGTGGCTTGCACCGTCTTCACCAACAGTAACCCCGCCATGAGTTCCGATAATTTTTACGTTAAATTCCGGATAACATGCCGAATTTCTGATTTGGTCATAAGTTCTGCCGGTAGCAAACATTGCAAAACTTGCAGCAAACGGTATTTTACCGACTGAAGCAAGCCCGACAGCCATAGCAATCATATCCTGTTCTGCTATACCGACATTAAAAAATCTGTCAGGAAATTCTTTAGCAAAAAGCTGAGTCTGGGTTGAGCATGATAAATCTGCATCCAAAACCACAATATCAGGGTTTGTCCTGCCTAATTCAGCTAAAGTTTTACCAAATACAGAACGTATAGATTTTCTATCATTTTTGTTAATTAACATAATTTTTAAATCCCGTAAAGTCGTGTTCTCTTACATTATAGCATAAACAAAATTTTATTAGTAATTGTAAAATAATGCATCAATTTTGTTAAGAATTATTAAAAAATTTTATATTTTTAGCAATTTTATATCTTGAGGATTATTTAAACAGTAGAATAAAAATATGGAAGATATTTTATCGAAAGGAAGAAATTAAATGATTCAAGCTCCAAATTTAGTAAATCCTTACATGCAGCCCCAAATGCAGCCTTACATGCCTCAATATTCACAGGCTACTCCTGCTCCTAATTACAATGCTGTAAAGATTGACGTACACAATCCTTCAGTGAGCGCACCGGGTGTTGGTCAAGTTGCTATGAACGTACCACAATATGCTCAGCCGACTATGCCATATTATTCTTACCCGCAGGCTCAATTATATGATTATCCGCAAGCACAAAATCAACCATATTACTTGCCT
>UNSJ01000059.1 GCA_900548405.1 Candidatus Gastranaerophilales bacterium
CCTGTGGTCCTATCCACCGGTTCACACCGTCCGGAGTTTCTCCGGCTGCCTGTCCTTGAATGCACGGACTTTCCTCACCTGATTTATATCAAGCGCGATTATTCGATTACTTTATTATAAATTATCTCGAATTGATGTATTAATTGTAGCATACTCAATAGCTTTTGTATCATCAGCGTTGATATTCAGCTTTCCGTTTGCATAAACATCAATTACATAACGGTCAAAATCATCGGAATTACCGTCGCAGGTGTTGCCTTCACCGTCATCCCCGCCTTCTCTGCAGTTAGGAGCATCATCACCGTTAACATCAATAATTATATATCCGACGCCAGAATCCTTATAACTATCTCCAGCATTAGTTTTTGTCCAAGCACCATTAGTACCGCCTAAATCCCATCTCACACCATCAGTAGTGTAAATTATTGAACATATATCATTTGAGCAATCATCTGATCTTGAAACGTTAAGTGCAGTAGCAAACAATCCCATGAATTTTTTGCCGCCTTTATATTCTTCGCCCTCGTAAGTAACTTCATTAGTATAATCAAATCCCCAAGCACAATATAACAAATCGGGATCTGCATCAGGGTTATTTTCAGCCCATTTATCATCACAAGCTTCTCTCATATCAGGATAAAGTCTTGCATCATTAATTAAGTTTGCAACAATCTGCTCAGTTGTATAGAATGTCTTTTTAACCATCATTTTATTTTTATTAGGTCTTGTCTTCATAATAGCTGGTGTAACAACCGCAACAAGGATACCGATTACAGCCAAAGCAACCATTAGTTCTGTAAGCGTAAAACCTTTAAATCTTCTCATAAACATCCTTTCATAATTATTCTATTTTTATAATAACATATATGCCCGCTTTTTTCAATATACAATCGTATTGAGTGCTTATGTTATCTGTTCAAATTCACAAATCCGCCATGTAAATATTTATTAACATAGTAGCAAAATAATCCATTCAGACGAGTTAATATACCATGCAATCTGGTACTATAATCACGAGATAGTATAAACACAAACAGAGGGTTAAAGTATGGTCGATAACAGATCAGCCGGATTTTTCGGAATCGGAGGCTCTTTTAACTTTAAAAGCGGAGATATTTCAGGTACAGCTGCCAAAACTCAGGATGACAAAATGGGACAGGGCGGTGAATACTTTTCGCAAAGAAAAAAAGACGACGAAGAAGAATCTAAAGACAGTGAAAAATATACTGACAGAAGTGCGGTTCTCCGTGCTACTTTGAACTCTCTTGCAATGATGAATGTTGCAAATGTGATTAACGAACGCAAAAAAGCTCTTTCTCAAAAAGAGAATGAAGAAGAAAATTCTCAAAGGCATAACAAGCAACAGCAAGAACAAAAAGACAAACGCGAAAATGCCGAAAAAGAATTAGAAGAAGAATTTTATAACATTGCTAAAGAACTAAAAGAAGATAAATAACAATACATGCTGTTATGCAGCAGCAGTTTCTTCTTGCTCTTTTTCTTTCTTAATAAATAAAAATTCGCCTTTATATGAAGGAGCAGAACCGTTTTTATCTTTACCTGCGCCTAAGCTTATAATGCTGTTAAATTTTGGGGCAGCTTCTGTTTTTGAAGTATTTCCGACACCCTCATTCAATGCAACGGTAATCTTACCTTCAACATTTTTTTGAACATTTTGTGCAGCTTTTGTATTTAAATATTGAATAGATTGCAAAACTTCCTGATTTAATTGGATTTGTAAACCTGAATTGTTCATAGCGATTTGACGCGCAACTTTTGTATCAAGGTTGCCTTTGTACAAATCCAAACCCATATCAGCAGATTTGAAAATATTATTAGATGATGATGAAGTCTTATATTGGCTGTTTTTTTCAGCAGCACGTTTTAAGATTTCATTTGAAACTTCTTTTAAAGTTGTTGTATCAATCCCTAATTTGTATTGTGCATTGTAAACACTCATTGCCATATTTTCAAATCCCTTTTTTAAAATTTTCCTTATTATGTTAATCGGCTTAAACAATCATAAACTTTAGGATTTTAAAGCTTGTCGTTACATTACTTTACAAACTCATAAAATTCATGCAATTTTACCGATAGAATATACTTTATATATATAGCGGATTTCTGTACGGTCGATACGAGCAAAGCGAGTTAGTCCGGATAGCGAGAAATTTGAGCCGTTAGCACTAATGTGCGGAAGGCGAAACATTTCGAGCGTGGAAGAAATCCAAGGCAAAGTAATAAAACGAGAGAATATTATGGGTTTAGACAACGCTATTTATGCACTTAGTAACGCTAATGCACTCATGGGCAGTGCACTTGGTTATGTTGATGCCAAAAACAGAGGCGCCAATACAGGAGATGCCTTAATGGGATTTGGCTTTAATGTTATGAACGGAGCTATAAGAAACGAAGCAGCAAAAGATATTCGTGACAGAAGCGGAAGTTATCTGGGATATGCTGTCAACTCGGCTGCAGGATACGGTACGCCTGAAGCTAATTACAGAGGCACAATGGGGCTTATCGGAGCTTCAATGCTAACTTCTCCGTTTGGAATATTCGGATGCGGATACAGTCCTTATATGATGCCTTCCATGATTTACGGAGGCGGTATGGGAATGTGGGGCGGAAGCTTCTTCGGAGGCGGATGCGGATGCAATAATGCATTTATGTTCGGAGGACCGACATTATTTGGACCGCGCGGGTTCTGGTGTTAATTTTCTTGCATTAATTTAATTTTGTTTGAAACATCATCGAGAATTTTTTCGGTGGTGTTTTTGTTTAGAAGAATTTGCTGAACAGCAGTGTTTACTATTGTATTAATCTCTTTTTGGTTACGTTCGGATTTGATTGCAGGTTTTATCTTATAAAGCTGTTTTGCACTGATTACACGGGCTTTTGCAGACAGATCATCTTGGTCGTAATTCGTGTAAAATTTATCATTCAAAGTTTTTTTATTAACTGCAAGAACATTTGTAAGTTTCGCAAGTTCAAGCTGATTTTTATCATTGGTCAAAAAAAGTGCAAACTTCAAAGCCTGTTCTCTATGTTTTGCGCGTTCAGGGATTACAAAGTTCATCAAGGAAAAGTCGTTTTGTCCGAGCTTTCCTGTAATTTGAGGTGCAACATCCGTATTTTTATATGTTGAGGGTGCGTTTTCTTTAATCATTGTCAGAAAATTTGCACCTGCCTGAAAGAAAACTATTTTTTCAGCCATGTACTTTTCCAAAGCTTCTCTGTGGGTTTGCGTTATGGACTCTTTTGGGATTAAATCCTTTTCATATAAATTTTTAAAGTAATCAAAGATTTCAGCTGCTTCATCAGAATTTATATTTTCTGAAGTTACACCGTATTTATTAAGAACTTTCAGCATAGTATCGTTTTCGGTAATATTTGGTAGCATCACATATGCATTAGTTTTTTGTTTGATAATCGGTGCAATTTTCCCCATTTCTTCATAAGTCTTTGGAACGCTTACCCCTGCCTTAGACACAAGCTGTTTGTTATAAATTGTCACAGCAGAAGTTGCGTACCACGGAAGCGAATAAAGCTTTCCGTTATATTTGAGTGCATCAATGATTTCAGGATTAAACTGAGAAGTATACTGCTCGTCAATCTCGTACAAAGCCCCGCGCTGTGCCAAAAGTGCTGAAAAATCAGGATTTAAGTTTATTAAATCAGGCGGATTGTCACTCAAAACAGAAGCAAGGGTTCTTTTTTCACCCTCTGAAAAAGGAACATCAATCCATTTAATCTTAATTTCAGGGTTTTCCTTTTCAAATTCAGAGATTACCCCTGTGATATAAGGCGCAAAATCGTTCATTTGCAAAGTCCAGAAAACAACTTCATCTGCAGGTGAATTTGACGGTTTTAGAAATGCAGCCAATAATATTATTACAAATATAGCAATTAGAGCCTTTACATATTTCATGCTACAATTATACTATGAATAATTTATTTACGGAACTCGAAAATCAGAATAAGCAAATACCTCTCGCAGAGATACTCCGCCCTAAAACCCTCGAAGATTTTTTAGGACAGAGTATGTTGTTTCGCCTAACAGTCCTATTTTAAATCTTTTAAAAACAAACAGACTGTTTTCACTGATTTTTTGGGGGACTCCGGGATGCGGAAAAACTACTCTTGCAAGACTTATTGCAACAAAAACAAATGCAAACTTTATTGAGATTTCCGCAGTAACCTCAGGCGTAAAAGAGATTAAAGAATCTGTTGAAAGTGCCAAAAATGCTCTCAGAAGCGGCACAAAAACTATTTTATTTATTGATGAAATCCACCGCTATTCAAAAACACAACAGGATGCGCTTTTGCCTCATATTGAAAACGGAACACTGTTCCTAATCGGTTCTACCACAGAAAACCCGTCTTTTCAGGTAGTTCCAGCACTCTTGTCAAGGGTTCAGGTCGTAAGATTAAACTCTATTGACGATAAGAGCATGGATAAGATTATTAAAAAAGGTTTTGCATATCTCGCTAAAAATTATCTTCCAATGGATTGCGAAACAGGCGCAATAGATTTTATCATAAACCTTGCAAGAGGAGATGCAAGATACGCGCTGAATGTAGTTGAAAACGCTTATTTTGCAAGTGATTTAAAAGACAACAGAAGAAATTTGACCGTAAAAATTATCGAAGAAATCTGTCAAAAACGCAATACAAGATATTCACAGCAGGAGCATTATGACTGCGCTTCCGCATTTCAAAAAAGTTTACGCGGTTCTGATGCAGATGCGGCAATATATTACCTTGCAAAAATGATTGCGGCAGGCGAAGATCCGAGATTTATTGCAAGAAGATTGATTACGTGCTCCGCAGAAGATGTCGGAAACGCCGATCCAAACGCGTTAAATGTTGCAATTAACGCATACAAAGCTGTTGAACTTTTAGGGCTTCCCGAAGGAAGAATACCGCTTGCTCAAGCAGTAATTTACGTTGCACGCGCGCCAAAATCCAATGAAACAGTCTGCGCAATTGATGCAGCTTTGCATGACATTGAAACAGGAAAAGATTTCCCACCTCCAATGCATTTGCGTGATGCACATTATAAAGATGCAAAAAATTACGGCTTTGGAATAGGCTATGTATACTCGCACGATGCTCCTGATGTTCATCAGCAGTTCCTGCCCGATGAACTTGTTAACAGAAAATATACAAAATAATGCATATTGAAATTATTCAGCCAAAGTGTTATAATCTTATAAAAGAAGCATATATTTCTTCAAGAAGCAAAAAAGGAGGCTGAAATTATGAATCAAGAAGCATTAAGGGTTGCCCCCCCCCCGCCAAGCAGTGCTACGCACGTAGCCATTTGAGCTTGACCCGCCACATTGGGGCTTTTAAAGATTTTAAGAGATTGTTTCAAGGATTTACTCTAGCTGAAGTATTGGTCACACTCGGCATCATCGGTGTGGTTTCTGCAATGACGGTTCCGTCTTTGATGCAGAATTATCAAAGGCAATCTTATGTTACACAACTGCACAAAGTCTACAACGAACTTTCACAGGCTGCTGTTCAATATCAAACCGAAAGAAATGCAATTAATCTGAAAGAGGCAGGATTAACCTCACAAACAGCAGCAGAAAACTTTATTGAAGAGCACTTTAAAGTTGTGCAAAAATGCGGCTCTGACAGAACTCCTTGTTTTCCTGAGGCAGGAGATTATAAAAAACTTTCAGGTGCAACAGTTACAGCATGGTATACCCCGAGAACCAACTATGTAATAGCAAGCGGCGCATCAATTGGTATAAGTTACAGAGCTAACGGTGATGTACTGTGTGAATTTTATGTTGATGTAAACGGCAAAAAAGGTCCTAATATTGTTGGCAGAGATTTATTTCCAATCTTTTTATATAACAACGGTCTAATTGATGACAATGACTTTTCTGCAGACAACAGAGCGCCAATGACTAAGGACGAACGCAACACTAATTATGCAGTTTGTACAAACAATTTAGGAAATCAATGGCACGGATGTTTCGGTAAAATCTTAAATGACAACTGGCAAATGACGTACTAAAAAATAAAAAAGACTGATTGAAATAATCAGTCTTTTTTTAATATATAAGTTATGATAATTATTCTTTCGGTTCAACAGGAATAGTTAATTTTTGACCGATTGCAAGTTTGTTTGGATTTGTCATGTTGTTAGTTTTAAGAACTAACGCTTCCTTATCTTTACTGTATGAGCCGTAAAATCTGATTAAAATACTTTCCATTGTATCACCGCTTTGAACAGTATATTGTTCGTTAGCAGCTGCTTGTTCTTCAACTTTTTCGGGAGAAGAAGGTATAAAATTCAAGCTCAATTTTTCTTTTTTAACAGAAACCGGAGCTGATGCAACCTGTTCTTCAACAGAGTTTATACCGTTAGCGGAAAAGCTTATTAATACAGTCAGAATAAGCATTACCACAGCACCTGCAATAAATCCTGTTGCAAGGTAAATACTAGGTGATTTATCATTGCGCTGGTTAACTTTAAAGCTTTGCCATAAAACATCCAGCTCTTTTTCTTTATTAGGTCTTACATATACATTTGGAGAGTTATCATAGGCATCTTGTTTGTACTTAGATAAAGCTTCCAGTACAGCCATTTTCTCCTTAGATAAGTTTGATCTTCTGATAGTTGAGCTTTTCATTTTTCCATACCCTAATAATAAATTGTTCTTTGATATTTGAAATATACCATAAGGTAAATTTTAATTCAAGTCCTTATATAACTATTACACTTAAAGTATTTTAACATGTTGCTTGATTTTTCTAATTTTTAATATATGATGATAATACACAAACTAGCTAGAAAAGGAAATTAGAATTATGTCAAAAAAATGTGATGTATGCGGTAAAGCACCGATTAAAGCAGCGAAATTAACATTCTCGCATAAACAAATTGTTCATACTCAAGAACCTAACTTGCAATCAGTTAAAGTTAATATGAACGGTACAGTTAAAAGAATTAAAGTTTGCACTTCTTGCTTAAGAGCAGGAAAAGTTCAAAAAGCTATATAGTGCTTTGGCGTAAAGACTTATAAAAAAAGAGAACCTTTAAAGGTTCTCTTTTTTTGCTTTTTATTCTACTGATTTTTTAAATTTTTGATAATCAAATACAAATTGGAATTTTAACTTATCGGCATTTTTATTGTTTACCTTAGGGAATTTTGCAAACGGCGCTGTCTTTTGTACAGCACTTAAAATCGATCTGTCGGTTGGTTCATCACCTGAAGATTTTGCAAAGTCATAGCCGTAAAATCCGCCGTCTTTTCCGATTGTAATTATAATAATTGCCTGTGAATTTTTACCTGATTTTGGAGGATTCCAGTTTTCGTTTAATTCGCATCCGAGCTGAGAAACATACTCTTTTAGATTTTGTGCGGTAGATTCTCTTTGCTGAACAGAAGGCTGAACCACATATGCAACATTTTTGATTTCATCCTCAGAAGGAGCTGCATTTTCTCTCAAAGCTGGTTTTTGTTCAGCAACTTCTTCACCTTTATCCACAGCAGCCTTTTCATTAAAATCTTGTTCTGCCTGTTCGATTTCCTGAACTTCATTTGATGCTATTTTTTCATCAGACTGAACATTTGTTCCCGATATAACAAAATTGTGAACACTTGCAAGGAAAGAGTCTTCCGTTACAGGTTTCATAAACACGCGCGGGTTTGCAAAAACAGCTTTTGGTCTATATGTATCATCGCTGTAATCATTAACGTAAATAACTCCGATATAATTCATAGATGCATCTGATCTGATATATGCAACACGTTCAGGAGTCTTACCGTCTGTGAATTTGATTGCGTAAAGGTATTCCTGATTATCAGTTTTTTTAATTGAGTCTAAGTCAATATAAAGACTTAAGTTAGGATTGTTTGTTTCAACAAATTGCCAGTCAGCAGCTTGAGCAGAAACCATAGACATCATAAATGCCAATAACACTAAAATTTTCTTCTTCATCTCAATATCCTTTTTTTATTAATTAAATAAAAAACAAAAACATAAAGCAAGTCTTACGCACTATACCTTTTGAATGATTTTTCAATGTTTTTTGATATAGTGTTTTTTACTGTATCATACTCTGTCGTTAGAGAGGATATTTCTGTATCTAAATTTTTCATTTTTAAATCTAAGGTTTCTTCTTTTGTATTCAATTTGGCTTTTTCTGTTGTATATTTGGATTCTGCCTGAGAAATTGCTGTTTCATCAGAGATTTCTTTGATATATGGATCGGTTGCATAATTGCCCTGATAGTAATAGCCGTCGTCTTTCATCTTTGAAATAAAAAGCATACCGTTTTGAAGCATTTGCTGTAAATAACTGCTGTCTGTTATCTTTTCGTTTTCACTCCAGCCGTTTTTGCAGATTTGATTAAACAATGCATCATAAAACGTTGCCTG
>UNSJ01000060.1 GCA_900548405.1 Candidatus Gastranaerophilales bacterium
TTCCAATTGACGTAACAGCTTCTTTACTAAACTTTCTCATAAATTGCTCCTTTCTTAATATAGCTTCCTGCCAACATATTTATTATAACAAATTTTCATATCATATTCAAGTAATAAAAAACCCCTCTTTATAAAGAGGGGTTTTTCAATATCAATTACTGTAATCAATTGACTATTTGATTTCAACAGTTGCACCAGCAGCTTCAAGTTGTTTTTTGATAGCTTCAGCGTCTTCTTTTTTAACGCCTTCTTTAACTGCTTTAGGAGCACCGTCAACTAAATCTTTAGCTTCTTTCAAGCCAAGACCTGTGATAGTTCTAACTTCTTTTAATACAGCGATTTTGTTAGCACCTGCAGAAGCCAAGATTACGCTTACTTCTGATGCTTCATCAGCTGCTGCTTCACCTGCTGCTGCTGGAGCTGCTGCTACTGCAACAGGAGCTGCTGCAGATACGCCGAATTTTTCTTCCATAGCTTTTACTAATTCAGCTGCTTCTAACAAAGTTAATTTTTCAATTGATTCTAAAATTGTTTCTACGTTACTCATTATTTTTCTCCTTTTAATTTTTTAATTTGTACTCAAATGATTTATCGAATTAACGATATTTTCAAAAACTGTTATGCAGTTTTTTGATCTCTAACAGCAGCCATAGTTCTTGTAAGTTGTGACATAACTGCATTGATAGATCCAACGATACCTGAAGCAGGTGAGTTGATAGAACCGAGAATTTTTGCAAGAAGTTCTTCTTTTGAAGGCATTTTTGCAAGTTCCTCAGCTTCTTTAGCTGATAAGAATTTACCATCTAAAGCACCACCAAGAATAGCACCTTTTTTAGTATCTTTAATAAATTTTGCAACTGCTTTTGCAGGACTTACTTGATCTTCATATCCAAACGCAATAGCGATAGGACCTGTTAAAGAATCAGCAAGAACTTCAAATTCAGTTCCCTTAACAGCGATTTTAGCCAATGTATTTTTAGTTACCATGTAATCACCGCCGTCTTTTTGCAAAGCACGTCTTAAGTTAGTGATTTCTTCTACTGAGTAACCTTTGTATTCAGTTAAAATTGCTACTTGGGCTTTTTCTACTTTTGCTTTTATAGCATCTATTTTTTCAGATTTAAAAGCTTTTGTTGCCATGTTTAGCTCCTTTGTTTTACAAATTATATTTATCGACCTGTATAAAATATAAAAGATTTTGCATCCTTCATATTTGGACCGCAAAATCACAGGTTAACAAATCTATTTAAATATTTCGACTGTTTTACCTCGGTTAGCTTGTGTTTTAAGGGAATGGTTTATTTGGAATCCTTTAAGGTTGCCTTTTATCTTATTTAAAGACTGCCCTTCAAAGTCCTGCTCCGCTCAGCGCCCCCTTAAGGTTACGCCACCCGGACCACCCCCGCTAACTGTCTGCGGTTGTAAATCAATAGTACTTTAAAACATTTTAAAAATCAATAGGGTTGTTAATTTTTCTTAACCAATGACCAGACTTCACATTCGTCTACTACATTATATATGCCCTTTAAAAATGGTTCATACATAGGTTCGTTGATAAGTTCATAACGCATACAGAAATTTCCCAGACATACAGCTTCATTATGGTTTCTCAACGCGAGAAGTTTTTCTAAAGTCGGATAAACTATATTTTTAAAGTTAGTATTATTATCGTAAACATCAATTGCAATATAACTGTATAAAGCCCATTTCTTTTTCATCATATTGGTTCTTATCCTGTTAACCGATAAATCAATATAATGAAGCAAGTTGTCAACTTTATCAAAATCTTCAAGCAAAATCAGCATTTTATCGCCTGTCTTCGCGAACTTACATCCTTCTATATTTTTTATTGAAGCGTAAAAAGTTTTAAATGCCTCATCTTCTTTTTCTTTAATACCTGCACTTGCATCGCCGCCCCAGCAAGCATCAACCAGCATATTTTTAGCACAAAATTGCACAAGAACAGCGACATTGTTGCTTTGTTTTATATTTTTTTCGACTTCTTTTTGAAGTTTTTTATTGAATTTTTCTTCAATATGGTTTTCGCATTTATTTATTTGAAGCTCAATAAAATCAACTGATTTATGAATATAATACTTTGATTTTGTAATAGCGAAAACAATTGCAACCGCAATCAAATCAAACAACAGAAGCGAACCATCAATATAAACTCCGCCCATCATGACTTCCTGATGATAAAATAATTTCATCATGTCTGTAATTGCATCGGCAATCGGTCTTGCAAAATCAAAGGCTGTAACATTTATAAGGGTTAAAAACCAGTATGTTGCAGTTAAAAATACCAAAATCATTAATGTAATTTGAACTACAAACAATATATTTATTATAAACTTTATTATTTTCGATAATAGTTTATAAATTAAAATCATTTACCCTCACACCAACGCAATATTATCTATTAACCTTACATCACCGATTTTTACAGCTATAAACACAATTGTATTATCATCTGCAATCTTTTTTTCTTCCAAATCATCAGCATCTCTGAATTCCAAATATTCCAAAGAGTGACTTTGATTAAGGTATGAATAAGCAGTTTCTGTTAAAGCTCTGACATCAGTTATACCATTATTATAACATGCTTTTATGTTAAATAAAATTTTACTTAATGCAAGTGCGTTTTTCTTATCTTCTTCTGACAAATATTTATTTCTTGAGCTTAACGCTAAACCGCTTTCTTCCCTGATAATCGGGCAGGGAATAATTTCTATCGGAATGTTTAAATCTTTAACCATTTTTTTAAGAATTATTAACTGCTGTCTGTCTTTTTCTCCAAAAAATGCGTAATCAGGCTGAACAATATTAAATAATTTATTCACAACAGTGCAAACACCGTCAAAGTGCCCAACGCGCGATTTTCCGCACAATTTATCAACATAGAAAAACGGCGGTATTACATAAGTCAAAAAGTCATTTGACATAATATGTCCTTCACCGTACATTTCTTTTGGACTTGGTGCAAATACAATATTTACGCCTGCATCATTACAGAGCTTAGCATCCGCTTCAAGAGTTCGGGGGTATTTATCCAAATCTTCGCCGGGACAAAATTGAATAGGGTTAACAAAAACAGATACAACCGTTCTGTCGCATTTTGCAACTGCTTTATCAATTAAACTTTTATGACCGTTATGCAAAGCTCCCATTGTAGGAACAAGCCCGACGGTTAAACCTTGTTTTTTCCACTCTTTTACCTGTTCTCTTACTTCAGCTATTGTATAAACCAACATAATATCATCTCTCTTTCAAATACATTATATTACAAATAACATTAAAGTTTATACTCTTTTCTTTTTTTTGTATATAATTCATCAAAATAATTTTCATTAGAATATATGTTTTTAATTTTCTCTGACTTAGGACACATCTTCAAAGCTTTATCAAAATCTTTATCAGATAATACACTTTGTCCTGCTTTTCTGTAAATATAACCTCTTACAGCATAATCAGTACAGTTTGCATTTTTGGGATTTTGTAATTTTTTATCAATAGAATTAAGTGCCTGCTTATAGTCATTCTGCAATATATAGTTTATAGCGGTTAGTTGATAAAGTTTTGCATCACTGCAATTTTTTAAAGCCTTATCATAATCCCTTTTATATATATATAAAGTACATAAATTTACACAAGTATATGGTTCTTTTGACTTTTCATAGTTTTCTATTGCTTTTTTGCCATCTTCGAAAAAGACCTGGTAAACATTTCCGAGTTCGTAATACATATATGATTTAACAGACGGAAGTATCGCTGTTTGAACAGCTAACTTTGAATAAGATTCAATTTCCTCATTTGTTTTTGCAACAGAAAAAGACATCCCTGCAAACCAAAACGGAAGCGATAAAATCATCCCCGCTACACATACAAAAATTAAAAAGAATTTAATTATTTTATTTTTTATTTCACGCTTTTTAAAAATATCAACCAGACATTTTACGGTTAATATGCAAAATAAAACCAGAGCTGCAAAAGACAATGTGTAAGTAAGCAAACAAAACAAAAAATCATATTTTATTTCATACATTAACATTCACCTTCATTTTAAAAAGCTTCATCATCAGACGGAAAAGTACCTTTTTTCACATCTTCATCAAATTGTCTGGCGCATTCTAAAATCAATGCCTTCATATCACCATACTTGCGAGCGAATTTAGGTTTGAAATCCGAATATTTTCCGAAAACATCATCAGATACCAAAACTTGCGCGTTACAATATCTGCCTGCTCCGCAAGATATTGTCGGAACTTTTAAATTCTCTGTTATATATTTTGCACTCTCTTGAGGAACCATTTCCAAAACAATTGAAAACACACCTGCTTTTTCAAGCTCTTTTGCCTGTTTTAAAATTTCTTTGGCAGCATCTTGTGTTTTCCCCTGAATTTTGTATCCGCCTAGTGTATTTAAGAATTGCGGCGTAAATCCCAAGTGCCCCATAACAGGAATTCCTGATTCAACTAGGCGCTTAATTACATTCAAAATATATTCGCTGCAACCTTCAATCTTAACAGCATTTGCTCCGAGTTTTATCATTTCACCACAGTTTTTTACGGCTGATGCAATATCTGTGTGATAACTCATAAACGGCATATCCGTAACGACCAGTGCTCTTTGAACACCTTTTGCCACAGCCTTCGTAAAAATTGCCATTTCTTCAACACCGACACTGTGTGTTGTTTCATATCCGAGCGCCACCATTGCAAGACTGTCACCTATTAATACAATATCAATTCCTGCCTCATCAATATATTTAGCTGTTGAATAATCATAAGCTGTCAAAACAGAAAATTTTTGATTATTATCTTTAATTTTTTGAATTGTACTGACAGTAACTTTTTTATTCATTATACTCCGCAGCCTTGTTTTTCAATATCTTTATCAGGAGCAAAAATACCTTTGCCCTCATTTTTATGTTCTTTTCTGTACCAGTAATAAATAGCTCTTGCAACACGGTTAGAACTGTGCCTTACAAGGCCTTCTTTGCTGTCTTCGATTAATTTTCTTGAGAAAAGACTTACACCGAGTTTTTTAAGATTTTCAAAATCTAATTTTACGGGGTATGAACCTGACATTTGATATTTTTGAGCCAAATTTGAAGGCATAAAATCGTTTACAAGAACAGCATCAACTATTTTTCTGCTTCCTGCATGCTGCATCAATGCATTAATGTGATCAGAAACGCTGTAACCGTCTGTTTCACCGGGCTGTGTCATAATATTGCAGACATAAATCTTTTTAGCATTAGATTTTGCAATTTCATGAGAAATTTCCTGAATTAAAAGATTTGGAATAACACTTGTGTATAAACTTCCCGGTCCGAGAATGATTAATTCCGCATCTTTTATAGCTGTAATAACATCATCTAAAGCTTTACAGTTTTGCGGGTCCGTAAATAATCTTTTTATTTTACCGTGAGCTTCAGGAATATTAGATTCGCCATGAATTATTCTTCCGTCTTCCATTTCGGCAACAAGTTTCATATCATCAAGAGTAGAAGGTAAAACCCTGCCTCTGATAGAAAGAACGTTTGAAGATTCTTTTACTGCTCTTACCATATCGCCTGTAATTGAGCAAAGTGCTGTTAAAAATAAGTTGCCAAAGCTGTGTCCTTCAAGCCCTTCACCTGTTTTAAATCTGTATTGGAACAATTTAGTAACCAAATCTTCATCATCAGCCAAAGCCGCAATACAGTTTCTAATATCACCGGGAGGAAGAACACCCATTTCTTCTCTTAATCTTCCTGAACTTCCGCCGTCGTCGCCTACTGTTACAACTGCTGTTATATTATTTGTTATATGTTTAATACCTTTTAACAACATAGAAAGTCCTGTTCCGCCGCCTACTGCAACAATTTTAGGACCTCTGTTCAATTTTCTTCTTCTGTATAAAGCTTCCAATAAGGTTTGGTTATCCTTGCCGTCTAAAATGGAGAGATTAGTTTTCTGCCATCCTTTAAAGAACATTCCTGCACCGAACATTACAACAGCAAATGCAACCCATTCGGTTGATATATTCATCGCAATTTTGCGGATAAACTCCATTGTATAAAATACAGGTTTAATATCAAAAAGAATTAAGACACCTAATGTCATCATTACCGCACCAAGAAAAATTAGTGCAAACCATCTTTTAACCTGTAATCCGGGCATTAACCATCTTGCTTCTTCCGGCATTTTCATATTATTTTTAAAATTTTTCATCACCTTATTACTCATTTCTTATTCCACCCATCCCGATAAACATGCGTTTTTATAATTAACAGGAACAGGTGTAATAACTTCGTGCGCTGCTTTGATTAAATCCAAAGAATTTGACAATCTGTTTGTAAAGTGTATTGTATCTGCTGCAACTATTGTTTTTCCTCCTTCAACATTCGGCACTTGCGAAGTAGCAAGTAATTGTTTCAAACGTTGAATTTCCATTTCCGTATTTTCATTATCTTTTGCAACACTGTTTACAGTTCCGTCAACATTATACATTTTTTCAAGACAAATTTCCTGTGCAACAGGAATATTTAAATATTCACCCACTTTAGAGGTAACTTCTCCTGACGCACCGTAATAAACAAGCCATTTTGAACATTTTTGCACAGCTTTTGCAACAGAACAGGCAAAGTTAAAATCAGAAGCACATCTTTTGTACATTGCTCCATGCGGTCTTACATGTTCTATTTCCATATTAAATGTTTTAGCAAACGACATCAACGCTCCAACCTGATAAACCACAACAGCTTCTATCTCGTCTTCTGTCAAATCGATATCTCTGTAACCGAATCCTTGAATATCGTCAAATCCGATATGTGCTCCGACTACAACATTTTTTTCTTTGGACTTCAACAAAGCATTTCGGATAGCTAAAGGATCTCCAGCATGAAATCCGCAGGCAATATTAACTGAGCTTGCATAATCCAACAGGTCGAATTCTGCATTATTTTTATAAATACCGAAACTTTGAGCTAAATCTATATTAAAATCTATATTTTTGATTGATTTTTTTTCTAAAATATCTTGCATAATCATCTTTCTTGCTAAAAACTAACTTGTAATGAGATAATTATACTCGATAAATAATTAAATACCACAATCTTTACATAATATTAATAGAGATCAGTAGTTTGAAAACACATCTGAAACTTCAAGAAACATACATTGTTTCGTAAAATATGCAAGCTCTGCAATATCTTCTTTGCTGTAATTTTTTAAATTAAATACAGATGAGAAAACACAGCTTCCCTTAACACGATTTTTTGAGAAGAAAACATATAAATAGCCGTTAGTTAAAACAACATATTCACCTTTAAAATACAAAGGGTTCATCAGCTCATCCAAATCACAATTCGGGTTATTTTTACAATTAAAGGTTTTATTATTTAAATTTATATCATCTTCACTAAAGTCAGCATATTTTATATAAAGTGATTTTTTTCTTAGTCTGCTTTTATCCCATTTTTTAGTAACAAAATCAGGAGCAAAAGTTGCGTTTTTATTAACCCTTGCAAACTCCCTCATATCAAAAGTATTGTACCCCATTACCATAAAGAAAGGTATTACAAGTTTTTCAATCTTTTCATTTTTATTAAGTTCGTTATATCTTTTTAAAACAGGGCCGTTTTTAATTACGGCAAGATTTCTTGCAAGCACGCGTTTATTCAGCTTGTATATCAATTTTTTACAAAAATAATAAACAATTGATGAAAACAACAATACAAAAATAAATAATAAAAGAGCTGCAGAAACCATATATATATTTTAACGCTTTTTTATAATTCTTGCAAGTATTTCCAACAATCTTTGCGACATGTTAACTAAAATAAAAAAAACACCCTCCTGAGAAGGTGTTTTTTATTTTTTGACTTAAACTATTTAGCTTGTAATTTATTAACAGCTTTAGTTAATCTTGATTTCTTTCTTGCAGCAGTATTTTTGTGCAAAATACCTTTTGAAACAGCTTTGTCACATAACTGGTATGCTTTTGACATTGCTGCATTCAAAGCTTCTTTATCTTCAGCCTTAGCAAGTTCGATTACTTTCTTAACAGCAGATTTAATAGAAGTTTTGAAAGCTACATTTCTGATTCTGTTTTTTTCAGCTGTTAATACTCTTTTTTTAGCAGATTTAATGTTTGCCATTTTATTTTTGCCTTTCTTTACTCTTACGTCCGATTAATGACTTCGGACACATTTGAGGATGTGAGCATTTTTAATTTTTATACAAAAAACTTTAAATTGCAAGCTATATGTAAAGCAAGGTTAATTACTTATAAAAAATAAATGCATTATATATATTATAAGAATTCAA
>UNSJ01000061.1 GCA_900548405.1 Candidatus Gastranaerophilales bacterium
TTTCTACGTTTTTCTTCTTTTTTTTATTTTTTTTCTCATCCCGCCTCTGCCGCCGTCTGATGCATCAGTTCCCAGTGCAAGAATATCATCTGTTACTTCTTCAACTTTTCTTATTATTTTTGCATTAGGGTTTGACTTGGGATTTTCATCGAATAAACCTTCGACATCAGAAAGAATTATAAGCAAATCTGCATCAAGTTCTGAGGCAACAAGTGCAGATAACTTATCGTTATCGGTAAAACATACCTGCATGTGTTCAAACTGCGGATGAACTTCAACTGTTGATACTGTATCGTTCTGATTAATAATAGGTATAACACCCAGTTCCAAAAGTTTGTTCAATGTAGTTCTCAAACTCAAATATCTTTGTCTTACGGAAAAGTCATCTTCTGTTAAGAGGATTTGTGAAGCAATAAGTCCGTATGTGTCAAAACCTGTTTCATAAATTGACATTAATTTTCCCTGACCAATAGCTGCGCAGGCTTGTTTTAAGGCAACACCTTCCGTGCTGTCTATTCCAAGACGTTTTTTGCCTAATCCGACTGCCCCTGATGTGATTACAATGACTTCTTTTCCCTGTCTTGCAAGATGTGACAAATCTTCAATAAATGAAAAAATTCTTGGCAGAGAAACATAGCCGTCGTCACCTCTTAAAATATTTGTTCCGAACTTGAAAACTATACGTTTTGCATTTATAAATTCTTTTCTTTCCATAGTTTTATTATATTACAAACATTTTTTCTTAATTGGCAATTTTTTCTTTGTTTGTGTTTTTATTTAAATATAAATTATAAATTGTAGAAAGGTTTATTTTTTTTATGGCAATTTTACCTGTTCAGACTAATTCAATTAAAAATATAAATTTTTGCTCAGATCATAAAGATAATGAGTCAATTGTTGTTAAAAATCAAGGCTTAACTCAAGATACAGTTGAAATAAGCAAAGAGAAAAAGGGACTTTCCAAAAACGCAAAATGGGGAATAGGCATAGGTGCTGCTGCTATTATAACTGCTGCTGCCCTGCTTATTAGAGGCAAAACAAAAGCAGCTCAGGAAGAAATTTTTAAACTTGCCGAACATATAGATTTTTCTCCTGCAAAAACAGTTGAAGAAGCCCGCAATTTTGCAAGAACTCATTTGGGCATTAAGAATTATGATGAAACTATGCCGCTTGAAGTAATGAACTGGGTGAACGAAGGGCTTGCAAATGTAAATAATGTCACAAAAGGTAAAGCCAAAATGTTTGACACTATCGGATACGTTCCAATGGAAGCTAAAGAAAAAGCATTAGCCTGTGCAATATCTGCAAAAGATGGTGATGAATATGGAGCAATTTTAAATATAAATAAAACAGTATTTGAAAACATGAATGAACATATTAACACAATGATTAAACAAGCTTTAGGCCGTAAAGTTATGTTCAAGAACAAAGAAGGAAAGTTGGATTTATATAATTTCTATAAAAACAATGAGGCTTCTGCAGACTTATTAAAAGGTTTGAACGAATTTTCAGAAAAGCCTGATACTTTTTCTTTAATAGATAAAATAAAATTATACGAAGATTTTACATCTTTAGCTTATGCAAAAGGAGCTTTCTATGAAGCGCCGATGTCTAAGCTGAAACAGCTTATGAAAAATGAGGGAATACAAGAAACTTTACTTGCTCATTCTAAACTCCCTGATTTAAAACAGCTTGAAAAATTGACCACAGAGCAGCAAAGAAATGTTCTTGTGGATATTACAAATACCTGCTTGAGCTCAGGTGACAGAATTCATTTAGCTTATCCTAAGGGTGATAAGTTCAGAACTATTTATCATGAAATGGGACATATACAGCATCAAAATTCCGCAGGCTATGATTTGTATATGCAAATGGGTAAACCTGACGAATGTGAAAAGCGTTTTAGTAAAGTTTCAGACATAACAAATGATTTTATAAACAGCAAGGAAAAACAACAGACTGCAAACAGGGTATCAAATTATGCACCTGAATCACCATCGGAATTTGTTGCAGAAGTTTACAGAAAGCTTATATCAAACGCTTTAAACAGTAGAGAAAAACTATCCGATGACATAATGACGCTTTATGCTGAGTACAAAGGTCCTGCTGTTTAAATTTTTCTGTTAAATTTATTCCTGTCAAAAAGTTTTTCAAAATGCAAATCGAGAGCATCCATTATTGCAACAATTACAGATAGAGATGTATTTGTCTCACCTCTTTCTATTGTACCTACAACTTGACCATAAGATACACCTATTTTTTCGGCAAGCTGTTCTTGTGATAATCCCGCTCTATTGCGTTCAGCTCGTAAATTCTTGCCGAATTCTTTTAATATGTCCCCTTTATCCATATATAAATTCTAAGCATTGACAAATATAATACTACAATGTAATATATGTTTATTACAATATATATATTGTAATAAACAATAAATATATTTTTTTACGTTACTTACTTGGATAATTATAGGTGATTATATGAAAATTTTTCAGAAAATAAAGATTAAAAATAAACAAGGAAAAACACGCATAATTGTTATATTTGGATTTCCTTTGTTAAGATTTGATATAAAAAAGTTAAAGGACGGAAGCAAAAAGACTGATATTTATTTACCAGGTTTTTTTAAAGATAAACAAAATAATTCAAATTACAATCACGTGTTTTATTTGAAAGTTAACAGGAATAATAATTCTACATTTGTGAATTTGCAGCATTGGATTGAAATAGCAGAAGCTATGAATGCTAAATATTACATTGTTTGTGATAATGACAAGCTTAAAGAAAATATTTATAAAAGAGTTTGTTTTGCAAATCCTGATATAAAATTTTTAAAGAGCTGCAAAAATAAAAGATTAAAGAAAATTGTAAACAGTATAGCTACCGGGGTTTGGAAAAACGCAACTTATGCTCATTTGACAACCTTCTTTCATGCAAAACAACAAGGAACAGTAAATTTTTGGAATATAGATGCTGATGATACTGTATTTTGTATGGAGCCTGAAAAATGTGCTGAAGCTCTTAATCAAATAGAACAATATGCCTGCAAAAATGATATTAATGTTTTTTCACTGGATATGTGGCGTAGCAGTACTTATGGACGTCATTGGTCGTTTGGTGTGACTTTTGTCAGAGGTAATGAGAATTCGTTCGATATAATAGAAAAGAAATGCGCAAACAATTGGAAAAATAATTATACAGAATATGCAGCTTCTTTTAATTTGGACTGGTTTTTTAATTATCTGAAAGATAACGGTTATTTATCAATTGAAACATTTTACATTGAAAATTGTATGTTTTTTCACTGCGGTGATTTTTATAATGTAATAGGAAGCCATGCATCTTTATGGCATGATGGTAAAATTTATTACCCGATAATGTCAGAGATTTATGGCGATAAAAAACTTGGTATTTTACCTGTTGCAAATGATTGCATAAAGTTTGATACGGGTATTGAAAAAGAATACTGCCAGAATTATGCGTTGAAAAACTTAACTTTTCTAACACGTATGCCTGAGCAATTAAAGAAGTTGCATAATATTCCTGAAGAATATAGTCCTATGTCTTAATCAATAACTGCTTCTTCATTAATTTCCAATTTATATTTTTCATCAGCTGCTGGTGCTTTATTGTTTCTGTAAATCCAATAGAGGTACATATCAACCAGAAGGAAAAATGTATTCAGTATGTAAAGCCAGAATACCCAATCCATATCATCAAGCACTTTGTGGGCAATGCCACACATATATCCTAATAATATTAACATTGAAAAGTGAATACTTTTTCCGTGTACACATTTACATCTGTAAGTTTTTAATGCTGCAATCGGCCAGCTTATACCGAAACATACCATCATTCCCGCTTCAAATACGCTCATTTTATTTTCCTCCTACTATAAATTTTATACCTTAAAAATTTTTAGGATATTAAAATTATATTAATTTTTAATTGATATAACAAACTTTTGGTACTATACTAAACTTATTATGAAAAACGTAAGACAGACTAACATAAATATTCACAGGGACAGCTGGGTTGAGATTAATTTAGAAAACGCAGCATATAATATGCGCCAAATAAGAAAAAATACACCTGATGGCACAAAACTTCTTGCGGTAGTAAAAGCTGATGCATACGGACATGGCTCTGTAATGCTTGCTCCTACCCTGCTTGCATCAGGAGCTGATATGCTCGGGGTAGCATCTATTGACGAGGGAGTAGACCTTCGTCAGGCAAAAATTAACTGTGATATTCTTGTTTTGGGAGCTGTACCTGTTTGGGCTGTGGAAAGCGCTGTTAAGGCTGATTTAACTGTTGCGATATTTTCAAAAGAGCATTTGGATGCTTGCAGACAGGCTTTTAAAAGAACAGGGATTAAGCCGAAAGTCCACGTAAAACTTGATACCGGAATGAACAGAATTGGTGTGTCAACACAAGAAGCTGTTGATTTTATAAATCATGTAAGGAATGCTGAATACCTTGATTTTGGAGGAATATTTACACACCTTGCAAATGCAGAAATCAGAGAAAAAACTAAAATTCAAATAGACAGATGGAATAAAGTTATTTCACAAATTAATACTGAAGGACTTACTTTGCATATTCTCAATACAGCAGGTGCAATGTGTTATGACGTGCCGAATTCCAATATGCGCCGTGCAGGTATTGCTATTTACGGACTTTATCCTGACCTGCCTGATGACGGTGTAATAAAAAAAGCAGATTTAAAACCTTTGATGTCATTAAAAGGCAGAATTGTAAATATTCATGAGGCAAAAGACGGTGAAGGCGTAAGCTATGGGCACACATTTACGGCTCATGGCACAAGAAAGATTGCAACAGTACCTCTCGGCTATGCTGACGGGATTCCACGAGGATTATCCAATAAAATTTCAGCATCATTGAACGGAAAAGATGTTCCTCAAGTCGGTAATATTACAATGGATCAGATGATGTTTGATATTACGGAAGTTGACGCAAATCTGGGAGATGTTGTAACATTGTTGGATGAAAATCATTCTATTGACAAATGGGCAAAAATTTTAGGCACAATTAATTATGAACTGACTTGCAGACTTAAAGTAAGATTGCCGAGAGTTTATACAAGGGATTAATATTATGAATGAAAACACTTATGATTTGGGAATTATTGGAGGCGGCCCTGCGGGTTACACTGCAGCTTTGCATGCAAAAGCAAGCGGACTGTCCGTTGTAATGTTTGAAAAAGATAAAGTTGGCGGTGTGTGCCTTAACAGAGGATGTATTCCTACAAAAGCTATTTTACATTCGGCAGAAGTATATGAAGACCTTAAATGTTCTTCTGATATCGGTATTAATTGTGAGGGGCTTTCCGTTGACTTTGCAAAAGTTGTTGAACGAAAAGAAAGAACTGTTGAAAAATTAAGAAAAAGTCTTGAACTTACTTTGAAAAACGCAGGTGTGGTAACAGTTATTGCCCGAGCTGAAGTTGCGGGAGAAAATAAGATTAAAGCCAACGGTGAATTATATGAATGTTCAAAAATTATTGTGGCAACAGGTTCATCTCCAAGAGCTTTAAAGGGTATAGAGTTTGATAATGAATTTGTTTTGAGTTCTGATGACGTTTTAAACTTAACTTCACTTCCCAAAAGTATTGCTATAATAGGAAGCGGTGCAATCGGTATTGAATGGGCAAGAATATTTTCTGCATTTGATGTGGAAGTTACGATAATAGAAGCAGCGGAACACCTTTTGCCGCTTGCGGATACGGAAGTTTCCAAAAGGGTTGAACGTATATTCAAATCAAAAAAAATTAAAATGTATCTTTCAAACGGTGTGCAAAAAATTGAAGATAAAAAAGTTTATCTTTCATCGGGTGATATTATAGAGCCGGAATGCGTTTTGCTTGCCGTAGGAAGAAAACCTGACATTGATAAAAAAACAGATAACGTTACATATTTGGGTGATGTTTACGGTTCTGTTCAACTTGCTCACTTTGCAATTAAACAGGCAATATCTGAAATTTCGGGAGTTGAATTCGATAAAAATCTTGTTCCTTCAGTGGTTTACGGATGTCCTGAAATAGCGTGGATAGGAAAACGCGAGCAGGATTTGGAAGAAGGTACATACAAAAAAGCAAACATTTTGATTTCCGCTTTAGGAAAATCTCATTGTGATAATTGTTCTGACGGATTTATAAAAATTCTTTCGCGCGATAATAAAATTATCGGAGCACACATTGTTTCAAAAGAAGCTTCTTCATTAATTCAAGAAATAACAATCGCTATGCAGAATAACATAGCGATTGAAGATTTAAAAAAAGTTTGTTTTGCTCATCCGACATATTCGGAAGGCATATTTGACTGTCTGTTTAAATTATAAAAGAACAGTCAGTTAGATTGTTCCTGTAAAAAATGCAGGCTTTCCGAAGTTCCAATAAGTATTTGATTGGTTAACACCCGGATTTCCTACGTTGTTTCCTCTTTTACGCTTAACTTTTACTTTAACTTCTTTAGAGTTGTCTTGCTGTACTGTTTGTTTTGTTTCAGTAACTGTTTCTTTTGTTGAAACCTGGTAAGCTTCTGCATAAGCGCATCCTGCAAAAGAGATTAAGCATAGAATTGTTATTAAGTTCTTCATAATGATTACTCCTTATATTTATATTATAAACATTTAAGTCATAAAAATCAATATTTTTGCTATATAATTTAAAATATGCAAAGAAGATTACCGGAATATTTAAAAAGACCTATAATTGATACTGACAAAACCCGTACTGTCAGAAAAATTCTTAAAACAAAATGTTTGAATACAGTTTGTGAAAATGCTCGCTGCCCTAATAAAAATGAATGTTATACAAAAAATACAGCTACATTTTTAATTATGGGTAATAACTGTACTCGCAATTGTCGTTATTGCAATATTTCTTGCGCTAAACCCGAACCTTTGGATTTAAATGAACCAAAACATGTTGCAGAGGCAGTTAAGGATTTGGGACTGAAATATTCGGTTATTACATCCGTAACCCGTGATGATTTACCTGACGGTGGAGCAAAACATTTCGCCGATTGTATTTATGAAATAAGGAAAATTTCTCCAGAGGTTAAAATCGAAATTCTAACCCCTGATTTTAAAGGTGATAAAAGTTCGCTTGATATAATTGTTCAGGCTGAACCTGATGTATTTAACCACAATATCGAAACCGTAAGGGCAGTATTTAAAACAGCAAGACCTCAGGGAGATTACAACTGTTCATTAGAAGTTTTAAAATATATTAAAGACACAAGTGATATTTTGACAAAATCAGGATTGATGATAGGGCTTGGCGAAACCTTTGAACAAATAGAGGAAACGCTTGTTGACTTGAAAAATGTCGGTTGTGACATTGTAACCATAGGTCAGTATATTCAACCGTCTAAAGAACATTTGACAGTGTCAAAATATTATACACCTGAAGAATATGAACAATTGAAAGCTCTAGCCGAAAAAATCGGCATAAAGCATCATCAAATCGGACCTCTGGTAAGAAGTTCATACAGGGCAGCGGAGCTTATTTAGGAAGGTTTTTGAAATAGTTTGTATCAGATAATGCCTTTGCAGCACAGGTAAGACCGTTGCGCGAACTTGAATTGTTTTTGTTACAATATAAGTCGGGTGTCAGGTTTTGATTGTAATAAACAGTTCCATCTCCTCCCATAGGTACAAGTTTACCTTTAACCATCTGGAATGTGAATAAATCATATCCCCATTTATTAGGTTTTGTTTTATGACCATTTATATCAACTGTTAAATTAATTCCGTAAGTTATATAATCACCGTTTGTCATAATTTCAATTCCGTCTGCTATAACTGTGTTTGTATCGTCAAAATAGCTTGAATCTATTGACGCTTTACCATTAAATGTTTTATAGATTTTAGTTAGATTTTGTCCGCTTTCACCCAAAGAATAGCCATCGCATCTGTCTTTTGAGCAAGGAATATATTGAATAAAATATTTTCTGTAAATATTCAAAAACGTTGTAGGACTGTTATAATTTTCTTTTGTAATTTCTTGACCTTCATCGTAAGACATTTTTAATAATGCCTGCTGCATAACTGAATAAACCTTTTTGTATTTAGCTTCCAGCTCCTTATTTTGTTTATCATTAATAAGTGCAGGCAGCGTTAGTGCCGCAACCACACCAATAATTCCGAGAGTAATTAATACCTCTGCTAATGTAAACCCTTGAAACAATCCCTTAAAATCATTAAAAGCCCCAATGTGGCGGGTCAAGCGGC
>UNSJ01000062.1 GCA_900548405.1 Candidatus Gastranaerophilales bacterium
TTAGAATATGTATTTAATATAATAAATAAATTAAATACTCAAGACTATAATATTATATTAACTGGCATTGGCGCTAAAGCAGAAAAATATGCAAAAGAATTAATCAAATCTAAATGTTGTTTTACAAATTTAGTAGGAAAAACATCTATATTAGAATTAGCTTATTTATTGAAAAACTGCGATTGTTTAGTAAGTGTCGATACAGGAACGATGCATTTAGGTTACTCTATTGGAACAAAAACTATATGTATATTCTTTGAAACTAATACTAAAAAACTGTGGGGACCAGATGAACAAATATATTCCAATGTTAGAGTATTACAAAATCCTAGGGAGGTAGATGTATTGAACATTGTTCGTGAGGTGTGCAATGTCGAATAAATTTTTCTTTTTCAAAAATCTAGATGAACATTTCGTTTTATATTTCTTAGGTTTGCGTTTATGTTTAAAGTATAAGAAGCGCTTTCAATTTAAAGAACCTTCTGAATATAGCTTAAATAAAGTTATTAGAGATAAAAAGATTATCGTATCTCTTACTTCTTATCCTGCTAGAATTAATACTACGTACAAAACAATAATAACTTTACTTAATCAAAAATTAAAAGCCGATGAAATAATTTTGTGGTTGGCAAAAGAAGATTTTATTAATCAAGAAAATGATTTACCTACGGATTTATTAAACTTGAAAAATTTTGGTTTAAGTATCAAATGGTGCGACAATTTAAAATCATATAAAAAACTAGTACCAGCCTTATTGGAATATCCTAATGACATTATTATAACTGCTGACGATGATGTATATTACGAAGAAGACTTTTTAGAAAGTCTTTATAAGGCATATTTAAAAAATCCTAAAAACATTTATGTAAAAAGAGCCGTTAAATTAGAATTTAAAAACAATACCTTAAAGGCAATTTCCCCAAGAAAATATTTTTACAACCACAATAAAAAACCGACATTTTTAAATCAATTAATGGGTGGTAGTGGGTGTTTGTATCCACCAAATTCTTTATATAAAGATGTTCTTAATATAGAACAAATAAAAAAACTAATTCCAACTCATGATGATGCTTATTTTTGGGCAATGGCTGTACTTAACAAAACAAAAATTCAAATAATTGATGGTTTTGATAAAAATTTATATTTTATCGAAGGTACTCAAAATGTAGGGTTAATACATAAAAATAAAAAAAACGGAGAAGGAATAAGTTTGGGAAATGCATATAAAATCTTGTTTGAAACATATCCAGAATTATTAGAAATTCTTTCAAAAGAATCTGTATTTTCTGAAAATGATCTTGAAGTTTTTGTAATGACATACAATAGAGTTGAATTATTGAAAGAATCAATTGATAGCATTTTAAATCAAACAAAAAAAGTTAAAATTACTATTGTAGATAATTACAGTAATGATAGTACTGGTACATTTGTAAAGGAATTAATGGAAAAACATGATAATTTATCTTATATAAGACATGATAAACATTATGAAACTTGTGGCTATAGTATTAACGCGCTGAAACCGTATTTAAATAAACAATATTCAATCTTTTTCCATGATGATGATATTATGCATCCCCAATATATTGAATATGTTTTAGAATTATTAAATAAACATAATAATATTGATGTAATTTGCGCATCATTATCAACATTTACAGATAAAGAACAAATCGTCTTTAAGAATTTTAAAGAGATAAAGTATAGAATTTTCAAAAATAAACATTCTTTTGCTAGGAACACATATCTTGGGTATTGTGTTGATAGGACTTCAATATGTTTCCCTAATATAGTATATAAAACCGAAAATGTAGATAATCTATTTAAAGATAATATTTATGGTAAATTGGCCGATAAACCAGCTGTTATAGAAGCTGTTAAAGATGGCTCAGTAATTCAAATATTAGAAAAAGATATTTTCAAATATCGAATCCATAAAGGACAAGACACTGCAATAAGTATTAATGGACCTTTTTTAGAAGAAATTGTGAATTATAACAAATATTATCAATCATTATTTGAAAATAACTTATTATCTATACTTATTTACGATATTTTTTCTATTAAAACAATAAAAAGTTTTTACAATTGGGGAAATTTAAGTGCTAAATATAGTTTTATAAAATTTTTATCCATGGCATATAGTCAAGGAGCATTCCGTTTTCAGGCATTATTTTATTATTTATTACCATTAAAACCATTGATAAAGTTTATAAATTTTATTTTTAAAAATAAATCAAAAAAACATTTAAAAAGGAGTGGGCTATGAAAGTTTTAATATTGGCAGGGGGTCTTGGTACAAGATTATCAGAAGAAACAAAATTAGTTCCTAAACCAATGGTTGAAATTGGTGGGAAACCTATTTTGTGGCATATTATGAAATCATATTCGCATTATGGTTTTAATGAGTTTATTATTTTAACTGGTTATAAATCGCACGTAATAAAAGATTATTTTGTACATTATTATCAACAATATTCTGATATCACAGTTGATATGCTTAATAATTCTGTTGAAATACATAAAATTAAAACTGAACCTTGGAAAGTTACTATGTTATATACAGGTCAAAACACTATGACAGGCGGAAGAATAAAAAAAGCAAAAGCTTATGTTGGCAATGAGCCATTTATGCTTACTTATGGCGATGGAGTTAGTAATGTAGATATCAATGCTCTTATAGAATGTCATAAAAAAAGCGGGAAATATTTAACTTTAACATCTGTTAAACCGAGTGGTAAATTTGGCGCATTAGATATTCAACCAGACGGCTCAATTAAAAGTTTTGTTGAAAAACCTCAAGTTGACGGCAATTGGATAAATGGTGGATTTATGGTATGCGAACCCGAAGTATTTGATTATATTCCAGATGGTGATGATACAATTTTTGAACGTCAGCCTCTTGAAAATCTTGCTAAAACAAATCAATTAAATTCATATAAACATAGAGGCTTCTGGCGACCTATGGATACGTTGAAAGATAAAAACGATTTGACTGATATGTGGTTAAAAGAACAAGCTTTTTGGGCAGTTTGGAAAAAAGAGGTAGTAAATGTTTAATAATGTTTATCAAGGCAAAAAAATATTTTTAACAGGTCATACAGGTTTTAAAGGTAGTTGGCTTGCTTTATGGTTAACAAAACTTGGAGCTAGTGTTTGTGGTTATTCACTTGAACCAAACACAAAGCCTTCAATGTTTGAAGAATTAGATATTTCAAATAAAATTACAAAATCTATATTTGGAAATATTCTGGATTTTGGAAAATTGGAAAAAACAATTAATGAATTTCAGCCAGATATTGTTTTTCATTTAGCAGCTCAACCGTTGGTTAGATTATCTTATCAAGAGCCAATTTTAACTTATCAAACAAATGTGATTGGGACTTTAAATGTTTTAGAAGTTACTAGAAATTGCTCTTCTGTTAAAGCTTTTGTAAATATAACAACGGATAAATGTTATGAAAATAAAGAGATAAATAGAGGTTACAGAGAAGATGAGTCAATGGGTGGACATGATATGTATTCATCATCAAAGGGTTGCGTTGAAATAATGTCCTCATCATTTAGACGCTCTTTCTTACAAACAGATGGAACATACGCTATGGCAACTGCTCGTGCAGGTAACGTAATTGGTGGTGGCGATTGGGCATTAGATAGACTTATACCAGATTGTGTTCGCTCAATTAATGATGGCATTAAAATTAAAATCAGAAACCCTGCTGCAGTTCGTCCTTGGCAATATGTGCTAGAGCCTTTAAGTGGATATTTATTACTTGGTCAAAAACTTCTTGAAGAAGGTAAAAAACACGCGGAAGGTTTCAATTTTGGACCAAATGAAGAAAGTGTTTTAAAAGTAGCTGAGGTTTCTCAAAAGGTTTGTGTTTATTATGGCAAAGGTGAAGTTGTAGTTCACAAAAGAGATGATTTGCATGAAGCAAATTTATTAATGTTGAATATAGAAAAAGCAGAAAAAGTTTTGGGTTGGGTACCTACTTATACCGCAAATCAAGCTATAAAAAAATCTGTTGAATGGTATAGAAATTTTTATCAAAAAGATATAAATATGTATGAATTTACAATTAGTCAAATTGAAGAGTATGAGGGAAGTATAAAATGGAACAAGAATTACGCAACAAAGTAAAAAGTGTAGCAAGTGAATATTATAAAGAAGTTTATGGTAAAAAAAGAGAGTTTGATTATATTCCACCATCATGCAAACTTTTGGGTGAAGAAGAATTATTGAGTATGATTGACGCATCTCTTGATATGTGGCTAACTGCGGGCAGATTTAACAAAGAATTTGAAACTAAATTCGCTAAATATCTGAATGTTAAATATGCTCTTTCTACAAACTCAGGTTCAAGTGCAAATTTATTGGCTTTATCTGCATTAACTTCTCATAAACTAGGTGATAGAAGATTAAAAAAAGGTGATGAAGTAATCTCTGTTGCGGCAGGTTTTCCAACAACGATTAACCCTATTATTCAACAAGGTTTAGTTCCTGTTTTTGTTGATTGCGAAATCGGTACATATAATATTGATGCTGATTTAATTGAAGAAGCTATAACTCCTAAAACAAAAGCAATATTCTTGGCTCATACAATGGGCAATAGCTATGACTTAGATAAGATTATGGAATTAGCTGAAAAATATAATCTTTGGGTTATTGAAGATTCTTGTGATGCTTTAGGTGGAGAATACAAAGGTAAAAAAATCGGAACAATTGGTCATATTGGTACATTTAGCTTCTATCCTGCACATCATTTGACAATGGGTGAAGGTGGAGCTGTAATTACTAATGATCCTCAACTTTATAAAATAATTATGTCATTTAGAGATTGGGGTAGAGATTGTTGCTGTCCTCCAGGAAAAGATGGTGTTTGTAACAAGAGATTTACTCAACAATTAGGTAATCTTCCTTATGGATATGACCATAAATATACATATTCACATATTGGCTTTAATTTAAAAATCACAGATTGGCAAGCTGCATTAGGTTGTTCTCAAATAGAAAAACTTGATGGATTTTTAGCTATCAGAAAACGTAATGCAGAATTATTGACAGAGTTGTTATCAGATTTACAAGATTATTTAATATTGCCAGTTGTTAAAGAAGGTGTAAAACCATCTTGGTTTGGATATTTAATTTCCGTAAAAGAAGATGCTCCATTTACTAAACAAGAATTAGTTAAATATTTGGAAAAAAATAAAGTTGGTACTCGTCAATTATTTGCAGGAAATATTCTTAGACAACCAATGATTGTTGATAATGATGTTGATTTTAGAATTGGAAAATGTCCAAATATATTAAAACCACAAGTTTTGACAGAAGATACATATAAATTACTACCTAACACCGAATTTATTATGAATAATACATTCTGGGTTGGAACATTCCCTGCGCTAGGTGAAGAAGAAGTTACAAAAATTGCAAATACAATTAGAAAATTTATTGAGGAATGTAAATAATGATAATAAAATCTTTATCAGATAAAAAGACCTTAGAGCAGACAGCTCTTAAGATAAGATTAAATATAATTAGAGAAATGAAATCAAATAAAGGGGGGCACATTGGAGGTTCTTTTGATTTAGCAGAAGTATTATCTGTTATATATAACGATTTTTTAAGAATTGATGTAAAAAAACCAAAATCCCTTGATAGAGATTTTATGATTTTATCAAAAGGACATGCTGGCCCTGCTTTATATGCAACTTTAGCACTAAAAGGTATAATTCCAGATTCACAACTTGATAATTTAAATAATATTAATTCATTATTACCTGGCCATTGTGATAGAAATAAAGTCCTAGGTGCAGATGCTTCAACTGGAAGCTTGGGACAAGGTCTTTCAATTGCCGCAGGTGTTGCACTTGGTGCTAAGATTAAGAATTCCGATCAAAGAATTTTTTGCATCACAGGAGATGGCGAGTCTGCAGAAGGACAAATTTGGGAAGCCGCACAATTTGCATCTCATCATAAACTAGATAATTTAATATCTTTTCTTGATTTTAATAACATGCAAATTGATGGAACAGTTGAAGAAGTGATGTCTTTAGGTGATCCTGTTAAAAAATATCAGGCTTTTGGATGGAATGCTGTTGAAGTTGATGGACATGATGTTGTTGCAATTCAAAATGGAATCAAAAAAGCTATTGAAAACAAAAACAATAAACCAACAATGATAGTCTTGAAAACAATTAAAGGATATGGTGCAAAATGTATTACAGAGATGAAAAATAATCACTGCATTGGGCTTTCAGATGAATTATTGGAAAAAATTATGAATGAATTAAATCAACAAGCTAAAATTTTGGAAATGGAGGTGCATTAATGACTAAAACAAGATACACAGGACAAGCTCCAGAAAAAGAAATTATCCAAACCTTCAATGAAACAATGAGCGAACTTTTTGAAGAAGATACAAATGTTGTATATTTAGATGCTGATTTAATGGGTTCATTAAAAACTCATGAACTTTGGGAAAAATATCCTAAAAATGTTTTTAATTGTGGTATCCAAGAGGCAAACATGGCGGGTGTCGCAGCAGGTTTATATTTAAACGGATTTAAACCATATATTCATAGCTTTTCACCTTTTGCTTCTAGAAGAATTTTTGATCAATTATTTTTAAGTGTTGGTTATGCTAAAAAAAGCGTACGTGTAATTGGTTCAGATGCTGGAATTATGGCAACAAATAACGGAGGAACCCATATGTGCTTTGAAGATGTCGCAATGATGAGAACTGTACCAAATGCTTGCGTTTTAGAAGCCACTGACTCAGTTATGTTTAGAGCGTTTTTAAAACAAACAAAAGATAGAGAAGGTTTGACTTATATTAGAACTGCAAGACGTGGTTTAAAAGATATTTATATGCCTGATGAAAAATTTGAAGAAGGAAAAGGAAAAATTTTAAAAGAAGGTCATGATATTACAATTATCGCTTCTGGAATTATGGTTGCAACAGCTATTGAAGCTTCGAAAATTCTTGAACAACAAGGAATTAGTGCAAAAGTTGTTGATATCATAACTATCAAACCAATTGATGAAGAATTAGTCAAAAAATGTGCAAAAACAACAAAAGCAATAATGGTTGCAGAAAATGCAAATGTAATTGGCGGTCTAGGTTCTGCTGTATGTGATGTTTTAGCAGAAAAACCATTAGTTCCAATATTTAAAATTGGCATTCAAGACCAATATGGCTGTGTTGGAAATGAACAATTCTTAAGGGAAAAATATGAAATGTCTGCTGAAAATATTGTTAAATATGCAATAAATATTTTATAGGAGAATATTTAATGGGTAATTTATTTAAAAATATGAGAAACTTATTACCGCCTTCTAAAAAAAGTTTAAATTCAATTAAAGATCTTATAAATTTTAGATGGTCGCTAATCGATAAAAAGCTTAATTGGATAGCAGAAAGAGAAGAACTATTATTTTGGTTTCTTCAAATGCAACCAAACGATAGTCTTATTGATACAAAATTAAATTTTTTTAAAAAAATAGGAAAAGAACCAGGTCATTTTAAGAATATACAATTAATAATTTTATCAATTATGGATTCATTTAATGAAATATGTATTAAAAATGATTTAAAATATTGGTTATGGTCTGGTACTCTTTTAGGTGCAATTAGACACGAAGGCTTTATCCCTTGGGATGAAGATGCTGACGTTGGTATGCCCAGAGAAGATTTTAATAAATTCAAAGAAATCGTTAAACCTAATCCAAGATATGAATTAGTTGATTTTTATGAAGCAGGTATTCGTCCTAATGCCTGTGGACGTTTTTCAAAATTAGTAGATAAAGAATGTCCGTATCCCATTTATTTAGATATTTTTCCTTTTGATAAAGAATTCGTAGATGATCATGATGAAGCTGCAAAAAAATATTACACAGCTAGAATTCCATTAGAAAAAGAAATTTGGGAAAAAGCTAATAAATTAGGTTTAAAAAAAGAAAGTCGTCCAATAGAAGATCCTGAAATAAAATTTCAAATGGATGAAATTTTTGATAGATATATACCAAAGAAACAAGAAGGTGATAGTTATCAATGGGGCTTGGAACTGTTCAAAGCCCCATGGATAAAGCGTTTCGGGGGGGGTATTATTGCCTACAAGAATAGCTTTATTTGAAGATAGAGAATTTTATGTACCTAATGATTACATAAAAGTATTAAATCTATCATTTAAAGATTGGACGACTTTCTTTTTTTAAACC
>UNSJ01000063.1 GCA_900548405.1 Candidatus Gastranaerophilales bacterium
AAAATTAAATAAAAAATCTGTTTATATCCCCCCCCCCCCCCCCCCAGCCGTTAATCTTATGTGGGCTGTAAAAAAACAAAAAGATATTCTTAATTCATCAACCTCTGATATTTCAGGAATTGTTGAAGAACTTAAACAAAACGGGATTAAGCTTGAAAACGAAGATATTGAAATAAACAAAAAAATTGGTTACTACGGCGCAGAAGTTGTTCCAAAAGGCGCAGCTATCCTCACACACTGTAACGCAGGCGCGCTTGCGACCGTAGCTTATGGAACTGCACTTGGTGTTGTGCGTTCGGCTTTTGCAAACGATCCGACAATTCAAGTTTTTGCAGACGAAACAAGACCTCGCCAGCAGGGCGCAAGAATTACTACCCTTGAACTTACAATGGACGGAATCCCAACTACACTTATTACTGACGGAATGTGTTCATACTTTATGAAAAAAGGTATGATTGATATGGTAGTTGTGGGCGCGGACAGAATTGCAGCAAACGGTGATACTGCTAACAAAATCGGCACTTACACAGTTGCAATCGCAGCAAAATATCATAATGTACCTTTTTACATTGCAGCACCTTTGTCAACTATTGATACAAGTATTAAAACAGGCGATGAAATTGTTATTGAAGAACGCTCAAGGGAAGAAGTTACACATATTAACGGAAAAATTATCTGCGCACCTGAGGTTAACATAATTAATCCTGGATTTGACGTAACCCCTCATGAATTAATTGCAGGTATAATCACAGAAAAAGGTATTCTTAAACCCGACTATACTAAATCAATAGCAGAAGCGTTTAACTAACCTGTTTACAGGTTTTTCAAAAACATAAAATGATATAACACCAAATATCACTGCAATAAGAACCTCAGAAAAATATATGTAATAAGGGTGAGCCTGTACATAGTGAATGTTGTGCTTCATAATTGATTGACAAACTGAGACTACCAACGGGTGCATTATGTATATTGCATAAGAACTTTGACCCAGCCACCCTGAAACATTATTATCCAAGAACTTCGACAGAATACCTTTTTGAATGATAAACAGATAAAACATTATGCTAAATAAAAATACAATAACAAAAGAACTTTTACCCAATACTTTATCACTAAATATTGAATAATACATTATTACACCGAACAAACCTAATTCAAGTATACTGAACACACATTTAGATAAGTTGGAAGTACATTCTTCAAGTAATTTTCTCTCTTTAAGCATAGACAAAAAGTACCCAATTCCCATGCCATATAAACCGCGTAAAATCCCTATATTGAATAATAAAGCAGTATTGGTTACATGTCCACCAAATCCATAATTATTATTGTTCAAAAATATCCCAAGTGAGCATACTGTAATAATCCATATAATCAGATTAACATATTTTTTCTCAAATATTTTTGAAATATAAAAATAGAAAATACTAACCCAAAACAACACAGATACAAACCATGATACCCCGCAAAATGCACCACCTGTCATAGGAGCAAACCCGAGATTGTTTAATAAAAATAATCGTAATATATTTCCGTCATAACTGAATTTAAAATGAAATATTGCACTAAATATAGCGGATAAAACAATATAGACCCATATCAAGGGAGCAAGCCTAAAAAACCTGTGTTTCATAAAATCAAAAGTATCTTGTTTAAGATTAATTGTTTGAAATAAAAAATATCCCGCCATTATAAAGAAAAATTCTACACATATATTACAATGCTTAATTCCCTTTAAAAAGTCTGTCGTAAAATCAGTATTTTGAAAAACACTAAAATGTATCATTACTATCAAAACTGCGAATACAAAGCGTAAAAGTTCTATATTGTTTTTTCGTATCTTTGTTACCATAACAATTTACCTTCCTATCTCATGCCATTCATTTTCATATAATAGTACAATTTAATTACAAAATCAAGCATTAAAATGCTTCTATATGGGATTACAATTATGCTTCAATAGTTCCATAATATTGATATGACAGAATTTCAACAACAATTTTCAAAACGTTTAAGAGAAATTAGAATTGCTTCCGGAATATCACAGGAAGAATTTGCAGAAGCCGTTGGAGTAGCCCCGAAAACAGTAAGCTATTGGGAAAACGGACATAATGCAATATCATTCAATAAGCTTCCCGTTATGGCAAATGCATTGGGAATACCTATTTACAAGTTATTTGTTTTTACAGATTCCCTTACAAAAAACGATAATCAGGATATTATTGAATTCTTATCTTCGATGACAGAAAAAGAACGCAATACAGTTTTAGCAGTAATTAAAGCGATTTTGATGTTAAAATAACTAAAACATCTTTGAACGAACAGATTTAACTTCGGCGATTGTTTTCGGATAGTCGCCGCTTGTTAATTCTCCAACAGCCTTATATAACTTTAATATAGCCTGTTCAATGTTTTTGTGGTTCATAGAAACCATATCGCATGCCATTTCCTCATTAGACAGCGCAAGCCTTGTCATATCACGAAAACCGCTTGAAGCAATCTCAAGTGCAAGAGGATTGTCTTTAGCAGCAAGCATTAAAGCCTGAGCGATTACCATAGGCATGTGGGAAATCATTGCAGCGGCTTCATCATGCTTTTCAGGGGTTGTAAATACAGGCTTTGCATCCAAGTACTCTATAATTTCTATCAGTTTAGAATTTTTTTCACCTGTAATCACCCAGCGTGCACCTTTAAAAAGTCCCTCAAAAGAGTTTTCATAACCTTTATGCTCTGTGCCAGCCATTGGATGCGACGGAATAAAATTGTAAGGTCTTTTCTTCTCTGATACAAATTGTTTTAAACTGCAAACGTCTGTAACAATAGTTTCAGCAGGTAAAACATTTTCCAATTCATCCAAGACTTTCAGGGTTTTATTCATCGCTGTGCAGACAAAAACCACATCTCTGTCTTTAAGCACATCGTAACTTTTATAAATATTTTCACCGCTCTGTGAATTTGAAACAGCTACTACGTCATAATCTTTTAAGGATTTGAACAATGAGCCGCCTATTAAACCTAACCCGATAATTCCTATTTTCATAAAACTATTATATCATAATTTATGATAAAATAATGATATGTTTAACATAATCGCACCGAAAAATGATGAAAACTATGCTTTGTTCGAACATTACCTGACAAAGTCGTTTTCGTTTGCAGTAACGGGTTTGACTACACTTTTACGGCTTTTGTTAATCCAAAAAATCCATAAGATAACAGAAAAGAAAGTCCTTGTAATAACCGCAACCGAACAAAACGCACTTAAATATCAAAACGATTTAAAAAAAGCATTTGGTGTAAACGCTGATTTAATACCTTTTCAGAACATATCTATGTATGAAAGCGTTTCGCCAAACAGATACGATTATGCTGAGCAGGTAAGGGTTTTGACAGAAAAACCAGACGTTGTAATTGCTCCTGTTAAGGCACTTCTTGAAAAATTCCCGACACAGAAATTTTATGAAGAAAACTCTGTTACCGTAAAAGTCGGGGATGAAATAGATTTGAAAAAACTTATTCAGCAGTTTGTGGATTTGGGCTACAAACGCTCTACTATGGTATCTGATATTGGAGAATTCAGTGTTCGCGGCGATATTATAGACTTCTTTTCTCTTGATAAGAATGCCGTCAGAATTGAGCTTTGGGGCGACGAAATTGTTGATATAAGATATTTTAACAACGAAAGTCAAAAATCCATCGAAAAAATTAAGTCCGCAAAAATTATGCCGATGTATAAATTCACCTTGAAAAACGGTGTTCCCGATGAAATTAAAAAAGAAGATGAAGAAGGATATTTTGAAGGCATAGAGGTTTACCAAAACTATTTTAACACTGATTTGGCAAGCATTTTGGATTATTTCAAAGATTATATTATAGTTCTTGATGAAACATCCGAGCTTTATTCAAAATACGAATTTGTGGACAAAAACTTTGAAGAACAGCTTCAGGAAAATTTAAAACTCGGCTTGAATGTTGATTTAAAAGGCAGAAATCATATACCTTTTGAGGATTTTATCCAAAAATCGGCAGGATTTGTAAAAGTCGGGTTAAACAACTTTATTGACAGCGAAATTGACGACATAATCGAGTTTAATTCACAGCCTGTACAAAATTTTGGTGCAAAACTTGATGACATTGCAGGTTATATCAATTCAAAACACGATTACAGAATTATAATAGCTACCGATTATCCTGAACGGGTAAAAGAAATTCTTAATGAGCGGGAAATTTTTGATGTCGAATACAACGAAAGCCTCTCATCAGCAGGCGCAATCCTTGAGGATTTCAAAACTGTAATCCTTACTGACAGAGAACTTTTCAACAAAAGAACAAAAGAAGTAACTTCTTCAAAACGCTCCTATTACAAAGAAAAACCCGAATATATAGAAAACATTAACGACATAAAAGAGGGTGAATACGTTGTCCACAGCGTACATGGTGTCGGGGTTTACAAAGGTCTTTCGCAGCAGGAAATCGACGGACAGCTTAAGGATTATCTGACAATAGAATACGCAAATAAAGACAGGCTTCATATTCCCGCAGAACAGATTAATCTTCTTGTAAGATATCGCGGCTCGGGCTCTCTTAAACCTAAGCTTTCCCGAATGGGCGGAAAAGACTGGGAAAACACTAAAACACGTGTTAAAAAAGAAGTTGAACAGGTTGCTTATGATTTGCTCCGCCTTTATGCAAAACGCAAGATGCAGACAGGTATTCAGTTCCTCCCTGATACAACATGGCAGGTTGAGATGGAAGAAGCTTTTGAGTACACTGAAACACCTGATCAAATGAAGGCAATCACTGACGTTAAAGCTGATATGGAATGCGAAAAACCTATGGACAGACTTATTTGCGGTGATGTAGGGTTTGGCAAAACAGAGGTTGCAATGCGTGGAATATTTAAAGCCGTAACCTCAGGAAAACAGGTTGCAGTGGTTGTTCCGACAACAATTCTTGCATTACAGCATTTTCAAACAATTTCCGAACGCTTTAAACCTTTCGGGGTAAATGTTGAGCTGATGTCGCGTTTCCGCTCCCAAAAGGAACAAAAAGAAACAATAAAACACCTTGCAACAGGCGAATGCGATGTTGTAATAGGCACTCACAGGCTTTTGCAGGAGGGGATTGTATTTAAGGATTTGGGGCTTCTTGTAATCGATGAGGAGCACAGATTTGGTGTACGCCACAAAGAAAAGTTAAAACAATTGCGTGAAAACATTGATATCATAACAATGTCGGCAACTCCTATTCCAAGAACACTTTATATGTCGCTTTCAGGCATTAAAGATATGTCAATCATCAATACTCCGCCTAAAAACAGACTTCCGATTAAAACATTTGTAGGCGAATGGAATGAAAATATGGTTAAAAACGCTATTACCCATGAACTTGACAGGGAAGGTCAGGTATTTTATCTTTACAACCGCGTTGAAACCATTGATGAATTCAGAATGCAGCTTCAAAAACTTGTTCCAAACGCCAGAATTGCAATCGGTCACGGGCAAATGGATGAAAAAACACTTGAAAAAGTTATCGTTGATTTCGCAAATCAGGAATATGATATTCTGCTTGCCACAACAATTATTGAAAACGGCATTGATATTCCGAATGCAAACACAATGATAATCCATAATGCCGATAAATTCGGTCTTGCACAACTCTACCAGCTGAGAGGACGTGTGGGACGTTCGCAAAGACAGGCTTACTGCTACTGTTTCTATACAAAATCAAAAGAGATTACCAAAGAAGCAATGCAAAGACTGAAAGCTATTAAAGAATTTACAACGCTCGGAAGCGGTTATCAAATCGCAATGCGTGATGTTGAAATCAGAGGTGTCGGAAACATCTTAGGCACAAAACAGCATGGTCACATGGTGAATGTCGGGTTTGACACATACTGCCAGCTTTTGGAAGAAACCGTTCAGGAGCTTCAAGGTCAGGTTGTTGACAAAACCAATCCGACAATTGTAGATATCAACGTAACAGCATACATTCCTGATGAGTGGGTGGGTTCTGCCGACCAGAAAATGATTGAATATAAACGGTTAGCGGATGTAAAATCAGAAGTTGAGCTGGATTATATTACAGAGGAGTGGAAAGACCGCTTTGCCAAACCGCCCGAAAGTGTTGAAAACCTTATAAAACTTATTAAATTAAGACTTGCGGCAACAGAAGTCAAAATTGCACTTATACGCGAAACCGAAGATAATATAAGGATTTATACGCCTTATACGCAGCCTGAATGGAAAATTATTCAACGCACTCTGCCTTCTGAAATACTTAAACGAATAAAATTTACAATTGCACCAAAGTCTTGTCAGGAAGGCAATTCAATCTTACTGTTAAATAATGCCTATATGAATTTTAATGAAGTATTTAACATTTTGACAGATTTGTTCTATTATATAAATAAAACTAAAAACGATTATACGAAAAAATAAGGAGACATTATGAGAGGGAAAAACAACGGGAGCGCAGCGACTGGCAATGTTCTATTAAATGCATTCAAAATCGACAAAGGTGGTAAAAAGCTACTTGCAACACTGGCAGTATCAGCTGTATTATTTGCCGGATGCGGCTTGAAATCGCAGGAAGCGATTATAAAAGTAAATGATAAAAAAATTACTCAAGCTCAATTTGACAAAATGTTTGACAAACAATCAGGCGGCGGAATGCTTGCAGCTATGGGCATTGATGTTAAAAAAGATAAAAACAGCTTTATCTATCTTTTAATTAAAGAAAGAGTTATCAATGAACTTATTGTAAAAGCTTTGTTGGATGAAGAAATTGCAAAACGCGGCATTGAAGTAACAAACAAAGATGTTGATGACGCAGTTAAAGAAATAATTGACAAACTTGGTTCAAAAGAACAGCTTGACACTTTATTAAAACAAAACGGAATTACTGCTTCTCAATTCAAAAAAGATTTGAAAGAAGAAGTAAAAATGAAAAAATTAGCTAAAGAATTAGGACCTACAAATATTTCCGATGCTGACGCAAAAAAATTCTACAATGAAAATATTAACAAATTCAAACATCCTGACAAAGTAAGAGCATCACACATTTTAATCTCTGCTAACCCTCAGGAAATTGAAGAAATCGTAAAATCCGATGCAAAAAATAAAGGCATTGCAGGTGAAGCTTTAAAAGCAAAAGTTAATGAAGAAATGCAGGCTAAAGAAGCTAAAGCTAACCAGCTTTTAGCAGAAATCAAAAAAGACCCTACACAGTTTGCAAAACTTGCTAAAGAAAACTCTGATGACACAACAACAGCAGTAAAAGGCGGAGATTTAGGCTTCTTTGCATCAAAAGAAATGGTTCCTGAATTTTCAAAAGCAGCTTTTTCTATGAAACCTAACACTGTTTCCGATAAAGTAGTTAAAACCCAATACGGATATCATATTATCTACGTAACAGACAGAGCAGCAGCAGGACAGGATCCGTTCGAAAAAGTTAAAAATGATATCAAAGGTTATTTAGAAAATCAAAAACAAATTGAAATGATTGATAACTTAACAGAATCATTAAAGAAAAATGCTAAAATTGAATATCTTAACCCTGAATACAATCCTAAAACAATGAAAGAAGATGTTCAAAAATCATTCCAAAACAGCGCTGAAGAAGCTAAAAAAGCTAAACAGGCAGCTGAAGAAAGAGCTAAAACAAAGAAAAAATAATGCTAACAAATTATAAAAAAGACCGATTTTATAAATCGGTCTTTTTTTTTATAAAAATAAAGTAACTCGTAAGCCGTGTTCTGTTTCTAAATAATCATCTGTCTGGTATTGGAATTACTTCCAATCTCTAGCGATTTTTCTGAAGTTGGCGGACAGCCTTTATAGCCTTCAATTCAATCTTGCATTCGGCAGGGGGTTGCCTAGCCGATATTTCTCAATATCGCTGGTGAAGCTCTTAACTCACCGTTGCACCATCGCCTGTGACATTACTGTCCATCGGCAGTATTTGCGTTTTTCCGCCTGTGCAATCAAAGATTGCTTCGTTCCCTTCACTTTCGTTTCGGTCACAACGGCGGTATCGTAATGTTC
>UNSJ01000064.1 GCA_900548405.1 Candidatus Gastranaerophilales bacterium
GCCCCAAAAAGTTCTGGGACCGCCAAGATATTGATAAAATGAAGGCATATTTTATCTCCTTAATATCATATATTATAAATATATAAAGTATATATTATTTAAATAATTGCCTAATTATAAAATTCTTGTGTAATAATTCTTAATATTATATGTCAAATCCGCTGAAAAGCTCTAAGGAGGTGACTTTATTAAGCTTAGGATAATCATTAATTTTATGAGTTTTTATAAAATCTATTGCTTCATTTCTTGCTGTTTCAAGGATTTTGGCATCTCTTACAATATCTGAAATAATCAGATCAGGCAATCCGCTTTGACGTGTTCCTAAAAACTCCCCGGGACCGCGTAGCTGTAAATCTTTTTCTGCAATAACAAAACCGTCATTTGTTTGTGTCATTATATTAAGTCGTTCGCGTGTTTCCTGTGATTTTGAAGCTGTGTGAAGAATACAGTAAGATTGTAAATCACTTCTGCCGACACGTCCTCTTAACTGATGAAGCTGAGAAAGTCCGAAACGTTCTGAGTTTTCAATAAGCATTACAGTTGCATTAGGCACGTCGACTCCGACTTCTACAACTGTTGTAGAAACAAGAATGTCATATTTTTTGTCTTTGAAATCTGCCATAACCTTCTCTTTTTCATCATTTTTAAGTTTGCCATGCAAAAGCCCGATTTTAAATTGCGGGAAAACTTCTGTCTGAAGTCTTTCAGATTCAATGGTTGCTGCTTTTGCAGACAGAGTTTCACTTTCTTCAATAAGCGGATAAACTACATAAGCCTGACGTCCCTGTTCAATTTCTTTTTTTATGAGTTCATAGACACCTCTGTGAGAAGTAACAAGCGAGGTTTTAATAGGTTTTCTTCCTTTTGGAAGTTCGTCAATAATGGTTAAATCCAAATCACCATGAACTGTAAGCGCTAACGTTCTTGGTATAGGCGTAGCTGTCATTGTAAGCATTTGAGGATTTTGTGATTTTTTCTTTAATACATTGCGCTGTTTTACGCCAAAACGGTGCTGTTCATCCACAACAATTGCCCCGAGGTTGTTAAAGTCAACATCTTCCTGTATAAGAGCATGAGTTCCTACCGCAATATTCATTTGACCGTTTCTCAAGTCTGTACGGAATTTTTCTCTTACTTTCTTTCCCTGACTTCCTAAAAATAAACCAACACTAATCCCCATAGGAGTAAGCCAATGCTGTAAGTTATAATAGTGCTGTTGCGCAAGTATTTCAGTAGGTGCCATAAGCGCTCCCTGATAACCGTTTTCGACACCTGCAAGAAGCATAATTGTTGCAACTACGGTTTTACCACTGCCTACGTCCCCTTGCAGCAGGCGTGCCATAGGAATGTCAGAATTTAAATCATGAAGAATTTCATTTACTGCTCTTTTTTGACCTCCTGTTAATTCAAATGGTAAATTGTCAATAAATTTTCTTACCAATCCTTTTTCATCTATTTTAAGTGCAAGTGCCGAGTGAGTTTTGGTATTTTCTTCACGAAGTCTTACAAGTTTTAGCTGTACCAAAAACAGTTCTTCAAAAATAAGTGAAAATCTTGCCTGTTCTAAGAGTTCAAGGGTTTCTGGAAAATGTATCTGCTCAACAGCAGTTTTTTTATCTAACAGACCGTATTTTTCTCTTATAAAGCCAGGTAAAACGTTCTCAATTTCATTTTTATACATTTGTATTGCGTTGAAAATTGCTCGTCTTAGAACTTTTATGCTTAAGTCTTCGCAAACAGCGTAAATTGGCACAATTCTTGCAAGATTTAAATTAGAATTACTGTTTTCAAGAAATTCGCCTGTCATTATAGAGTAATTAGGCTTATCAACAGTAAGCTTTTTATCATAATTATTTAATTTAACCGTGCCAGAAAGCATTATGCCTGCGTTAACAGGAAACTGTGCTTTAACTCTTTCCAGCATAAATCTGTTAGACTTTGCCTGAAAGAAACTCAAATCTATACGCCCTGATTCATCTGCTACTGTAACTTTTACGACAGAAAGTTTATTTTTTGTATTAAACGCGGAAACAGATTTGATATATCCGAATATAGTAGTATTTTCGCCTTCTTTCAAGTCTTTAATAAGAGTTCTTGTAGAATAATCAATATGCTTTTTAGGAAAATACATCATTAGGTCGTTTGCTGTGTAGATTCCTAATTTGTTCAATTTATATGCAACTTTCGGACCTACCCCTTTTATATACATAACGTCAGTATCTTTTGCAGGTTTCAGTTTGCCTTCGGGAAGCGGTTCGTTATTTTGAGGCTGAGTTTCAGATTTGAGAACCTTTATCAGCCTGTCAATACTTTTTCTGCGTTCATTGACATTATCAAAGGGATAGTGCTCGAAAGTTTCAATAATTACTGCCCATTTGGGATTTTTTTTAGACAGTTTGTAATATTTTTTTGCTTCGTTTTTGATAAAGCTTGAGAAAGCCTGAGTTTTGCCGTGTATATCAATATAACGGTGTTTAATTTCAACCTCAATAGCTTTTTTCAACTGCTCAATATTATCTATCACTTAGCTTTAAAACCTCATAAATATCCATTTTTTTAGCTTTGCCGCGAATAGTTACGTCAGCAATTTTTATAACATCTACAATGTCGCTTACGTGTGAATATGTTGAACTGCTTATTAACATATTTGTTTTATAAACTTTATTATAACTTTCAATACGGCTTGCAAGGTTTACCATGTCACCTATAACAGTATACTCAAGTCTTTTTTCTGAACCAATGTTGCCTACAAATGCTTCGCCTGTATTAATCCCAATTCCGATTTCGATTTTAGGTTTGCCTTCAAACAACCATTTATCCTGAAGCTGTTCTACTTTTTTAAGCATTTCGCAAGCACATTTGACGGCGTTTTGCGGGTGATTAATATCTTGTATGGGTTCTCCAAAAATTGCCATAACAGCATCACCGATAAATTTGTTAATTACACCGTTGTATTTAGTAATAATAGGTTCAATTTCAGAGAAATATTCGTTTAAGATAACTGAAACTTCTTCTGCTGTCATTTTTTCACTCATGCTTGTGAAACCTCTGATGTCGGCAAATAAGACCGTTACGTTGGCTTTTTTTCCACCAAGCCTTATATCATCAATATTTTGAACAACATTTTGCATAATGTCCTGAGAAAGATATTTTCCCATTGCATTTTTTATTTTTTCTTTGTTTCTGCCTTCCTGAATGAATTTGTAAGAATATCCGAAAATCATTGTAACAAGCTGAATTGCAAGCGGCGTTATAACGTTTGGCGCAATACCGTTTCGATAGCAGATTATGGTAAATATAAAATAGATAATGCCGATTGATATTAAAAGCAAAATTGATTTAAATATGGAAAATTTGCTTATTATTATAAATGTTGCAATGCTTAAGAGAATAATTACAAATAAATCCTGCTTTAGCGTAGTCTGTTTTATAAATTCATTATTTATAAGGTTATCAAGATTTGTTGCCTGAATATCAACCCCCGGATGACGTTGTAAAATCGGAGTTGGAAGTGCATCTTCCAGCGCAAGTCCTGCTCCTCTGGCGTTTGCTCCGACAAAAACTATTTTGTCATTTAATTCGGAAGGCTCTATAATAGGTCTTTCACCTTTTTTAATACTTTCAAGCGAATCTATAATATCTATTGCAGAATACTTTTTGTGAGTATATTCAGAACCCGAATGTTTTTTATAATATCTTATAAAGTTCTGTACTCCTGCAGCAGATGTATCTGTCGGTACTGTTAAGTTTGTTTCATCAACAAACAGATTGTTGTGATTTAGGGTAACTTTATTGGTATTATTCAAAAGCATATACATTCTTAATGCAAGTGATGGATAATAGTTTTTATCAACAGTTATTAGTGAATCATAACGTCTTAAATACCCGTCATAATCCTGATTAATATTAACAGAACCTGCGTATTTGACAGCATTAAAATATTCTGCCGGGAATTTTGATATGCTGTGATATATTCCGAAATTATTATTTTTTCTGTTATCCGTAACATCTATACCGAATTTTTCATTGAACTTTTTTATATATTCAAAATCGGCATCTTTCTGCTCAAGCGGGCTGAAACCTACTACAACATTATCTATACCGTGTAGCGTATCAAATAAAACTTTATCTGATGCTTTGTCCTCAGATGAAGATAAAATAGCATCATACCCTATTATTTTAGGGCTGGAGTATGTGTTTAAATATTCAAAAATCTTAGCATATAAATCTCTTTTCCAAGGCCATCTGTGTCTTTCTATGGATTTGTCGTCAATAACTATTACTGCTATTTCTTCTGAGCCTGTCTTATATGCAGAAAAATTTTGCGCCATAAAGTTGTATACTTTTGGCTCAAACGCATACCAGGAAACTATTATTAAAAATGCTGACAATATAATATGGAAAATCACAGAATATATAAAAAATGTTTTTGATTTAATAAAAGTTTTTAAATTAGCCATACTTCTCCCTAATCTTTATTTTATGATATAATAAATTTTGAAAAAAGGATAGATTATGACAGAAAATTTAATTAATGTGCTATCTGAGGAGAAAATTTTTCCAATATTGAGAACAAATGAACCTCAAATAGCAATAGATAGAGCTAAGGCACTAATTGACGGCGGAATTAAGGTTTTAGAAATAAATGTTGAAAATCCTTCATTGTTTAAAGCTATTGAAGAAATTTCAAAATATGCAAATGTATGTGCCGGCGGTATTATTACATCTATGCAGGCAGATGCTGCAATTTTATCGGGGGCAAAGATGATTTCTGCACCGATATTTTCTATGAATCTTGTAAAAATTTCTAAGGATAAACAGATTCCTTACATTGCAGGTGCTACAACAGCAAATGAAGCTTACAAAGCTTGGAAATCACGTATTCCTCTTATAAAAATCTATCCTATTACTGCTATGGGCGGTGCTATGTATGTTGAAGATTTATTAAGACCAATGCCGTTTCTTAATATTATGCCTTTAGGTAATGTGAAGCTTTCTGAAGTAACTTCTTATATAAAAGCAGGTGCTTCTGTTGTCGGTATAGGCAGAGATTTATACGATGGGTATTCTTTATCTGAAATTACACAGCGAGCGAAAAAAATCGTAACGGAGTTAAAAGGTTAGTATGAAATTAGATATCATCACCATTGGTGAAAGTTTAATAGAGCTTTCAACGAATGCAAAAATGTCGCAGGCCGGCTGCCTTTATAAATATTACGGCGGTGATGCAATTGCTACGGCAATAGCTGCTTTGAGAATGGGTTCTAAAGTCGGATTTGTTACAAGAGTAGGTAATGATGCTTTTAAGGATTATTTACTTGACAGCTGGCAAGCAGAAGGACTTGATATTTCTCAAGTTAAGCTTACTGATGAACCTAATGGAATGTACATAGTTGCAAGACCTTCAATACAAGAAAAAGAAGTTGTTTATTACAGAAAGAAAATTGCATCTTCAAAATTATCATTGGAAGATATTGATATTGAATATTTAAAAAAAGCAAATGTAGTTTACGCATCAGGCGTAACACAGTCATTATCGCCGTCAGCAAATGAAGCTGTTGAAACAACTTTCAGACTGGCAAAAGAAAACGGTATTACAACGGCATACGACCCGAATTACTATTCGGCAATATCTACGCCGGAAGAAGCAAGAGAATCTTTTAACAGAATATCTTCATATATTGATATTTTGTTTATGAGTACAAAACATGACACGATTAACATTCTTGATATAGATTCTCCGGAAAACATTATAAAAAAACTGTGGGATATGGGTATATCTACAATTGTGCTTAAAGCAAGCGATAAAAACGGTTATTACACAGGATACAACGGTAATATTGTTTTCACGGAATTCTATACTAACGATGTTATAGATACAACTTGTTCCGGGGACACATTTAACGGCGGATTTTTACATGCGCTTACTCACGGATTTACTCCGTTTGAAGCTGCCAAATTTGCTTCAATTGTTGCAGGTTTGCAGGCAAAGGGTATCGGTGCGATAAAATCTATACCGTATAAAGATGAAGTTTATTCAATTTACAGAGGAAATAATGGCTAAAGTTTTAATTTCCGGATATTATGGGTTTAAGAATTTTGGAGATGAAGCTATTCTTTCTGTTTTAGTAACTCATTTGAAAGAAGTCGGTGCTGATATTACAGTATTATCTTCCGACACAGATTATACTGCCAAAAAATATTCCGTAAATTCTGTGAGAAGCTTTGATATGGTGAATGTACTCAAAGAAATTCAAAATACTGATGTATTAATTTCTGGCGGCGGAAGCCTGCTGCAAGATGTAACAAGTTTAAAAAGCCTTGTTTATTATTCTTTCATAATAGCTCTTGCTCTCCTTTTAAACAAAAAAGTCATAGTATTTGCACAAGGAATTGGACCTGTTAACAATAAATTTGCCCAATTTATAGTTAAAAACTTATTAAAACAATGTTCTTATGTTACCGTGCGTGATAATGACAGTTTAAATCTTTTAAATAAATGGAATGTTAAATCCGAACTCGTTTGCGATCCGATTTTCTCTTTAAAATTGCAGCACGAAGCTGAAAACGGAGTTGTTGGCATACAGCTGCGTGATTTCAAAACTATGAATTTGAATCTTTTACATAAACTTGCGCTGCTTGTAGTAACTAAGTTCAGTGATAAAAAAGTCGAGATATATTCGCTTCAGGAAAGTTTAGATTTGGAGCTTTGCAAGCGCTTTGAGTCAATTCTTCATGCTTTCAATCCTGATTTAAAAACTGAAATAGTTACCGATAATATAATTGAAAAAATTTCAGGATTAGAATATTTGATTGCAATGCGTTTTCACGCTGTTCTTGTGGCTTTGAAATGCGGTGTAAAGACTTGTGCAATAAATTATGATATAAAGGTTGAAAAACTTGCTCAAGAAGCTTCTATCCCTCTTATTTCAATGAATGCTCAAGAAAATCTCGAAGAAGTTTATTTGAAAATGTCAAACCTTAACAAGAGTGACCTGCTAAGGTTTGCTGAAACAAAAAAGTTTAATTGGGAAAACTTTGATAAATTATTTATCCTTGCCGAATAATTGTGTGTAATTTGCTCTGACTTTATAATCAAATTCGTTGGTTTGATTTTGCGACATTAAGCTTGACCATTTTGCAAAATCATTTGACTTAATTTTACCGTCAAGATCTTTCTTATCACCTGCGCTTATATCAGAATCAAGAGTTGCCATAACAGCAGCTAATTCTTTCCAATCAGCATATCCGTCACCGTTTTGGTCTATTTTACCAAAAGCTGTTTGGGCTGTAAGTTTGGCTTTGGCTTTTGTTGAGTCTGAAGCATCTGACGGTAATTTAGAAATTTCATGCTCAACAAATTCTTCTAAAGTAACTTTACCGTCTTTATTGCCTTTTGAAGTATCAATTTCTGCGCCGTAAGATTTGCCTAAGCTGCTGACAGCTTCTCTGTATTCATCTGCGCACTTGGTTTTGTCATCCGGATCGCTATATTTATCAATAATTGTAAATTCTTTATCTTTCACAACATTTCCTTTTTTATCAACCATTTCATCGGTAACTTTGTCAAAAGCTTTTCCTTTTTCAGTACTTTGGTCTTTTTCAATATTACCTGCATATTCAGCCTTTGTTTTTTGTAATGTTTGTGCTGCTTGCATTTGTGCCTTTTGTTGTGCTGATATTGCATATTGTGCAGCAGCCTGATCGTATAAGCTTGCGCCCCAGGCAAAAGCTGCTTGCTGCCCCATAGCTGTTGCGTAAGAGTTGTTGCC
>UNSJ01000065.1 GCA_900548405.1 Candidatus Gastranaerophilales bacterium
TAAACCAAAAGGCTAAAATCCGCATGGTTGTAAGAGAGAGAGAGAGAGTAATCCTTCTACCTGCAAAAAAAGTACTGAAAGTAGCTTAAAGGAGCTGAAATGAAATTAAGTAACACAACAGCACAAAATTCATTTAAATACGGCTGGCTTTTATCAAGAATATGGCCGTATATAAAACCATACATGTTCAGAATAATTTGTGGATTTTTAGTAGCAATACCGCTTGGCTTGCTAGATGGCGTAACAGCCTTTGCGCTAAAACCGTTTATGGATTATGTTGTAGGAAAACAAGATTGGATTTTTCATATACTTGGATATGAGTTTACTCTAACCTGGCAAATGTTTGCGTTCATTATTCCATTCGGTGTCATTGCTTTTGCAGGTTTTCAGGGTGTACTTCGTTATTTGAACGACTATATCTCTACTTGGACTTCTCAAAGAATTACAAATGACGTTAAGTTTGATTTATTTCATAAATTAATTTATATGAATCCGCAATTTTATGACGAAAATCCCTCAGGAATAATCATTTCAAGATATATGTCCGATCCTCAAACAGCTTCTGCCGGAATTGTTGACCAGATTAAAACAATTACAACAAGCCTTTTCGGTGCATTGGGACTTATCGCTGTAATGCTTTACAGCTCTTGGAAACTGGCTTTTATAGGTGTGCTTGTTTTATGCATAGCTTTTATCCCGGTCGCTTTAATCAGAAAACGAATTAAAGCAGCATCAAATAAAAATATGGTTATAGGAGGAAATATTACAACAAATATTAATGAAACCTATAACGGAAATAAAGTTATGGCAGCATACGAACTGCAAGGAAGACAAGAAAAATACTTTAGAAATCAGATATGGGAATCTTTTAATGTAAATATGTCATTAACTAAACGTGCTGCGTGGATGTCGCCTTTGATGTATTTAATAGCTTCCTGCGGTATTGCTACAGTTTTAGGCTACGGAACTCATCTTATTACATCTGGTCAAATGACAGCCGGTTCATTTGCATCATTTGTCACCTCTTTATTGCTTTTATATAAACCTGTAAAAACTCTCGGCGGAACATTAACAGGTATTCAGAATATTTTTGTAGCAATGGGTAGAGTGTTTGAATTGTTTGATTTAGAACCTGCTATACAAAGCAAAAAAGATGCAATAGAGCTTAAAGGTTTAAACAATAAAATCGAACTGCAAAATGTTTGGTTTGAATATATACAAAATCAACCTGTACTAAAGAATATGAATTTAGCAATTAATAAAAATGAGACCTTAGCGATTGTAGGAAATTCTGGCGGAGGAAAATCAACCCTTATAAATCTTTTGCCGAGATTTTATGACATAAAATCTGGTTCAATACTAATAGATGGTGTTGATATAAGAGATTATACGATAAGTTCACTGAGACATAATATTGCAATGGTTTTTCAGGATAACTTTTTATTCTCCGGTACAATAAGAGAAAATATTTTGATGGGTAATCCTGAAGCAACGGAAAAAGAGTTAAATCAGGCAATAGAATCGGCACACTTACAGGAAATGATAGCGGACTTGCCACAAGGGCTTGATACCTTGCTTGGGGAACGCGGGATGACTTTATCAGGCGGTCAAAGACAAAGAGTTGCAATCGCACGTGCAATGATTAAAAATACTCCGATAGTAATTCTTGATGAGGCAACATCTGCATTAGATAATAAATCAGAAGCAGTTGTTCAAAAGGCATTGGACAATTTAATAAAAGACAAAACAGTCTTTGTAATTGCACACAGGCTTTCAACAATTAAAAATGCCGACAGGATTGCTGTTATAAATGAAGGCGAATTAGTAGAACTAGGCAATCATGACGAGCTTATGTCTATCGAAAACGGACAGTACAAAGCTCTTTATGAAATGCAGTTTAAAAACCAGGAAGTGAATGCATAAAAGAGGTTTATTTTCAAAGTGCAAGTTTAAAGTGAATTCTGTTTTGTGTTAGAAAAAATTTATAGGAGAAAATTATAAATTTAGATTTTCATTATTATGGTAAATTCGTTGCTGCATGTATGGCACAGTATACAATAGAAGAAGCAAAGATTATTGCTTTTGCAGCACAATTTGTTGATGAGTGTGATAAATCCAACTTAAGAAATTTCAAAGATGTAGAAGCTATACAAACAGTTTAGTCTTTATCAGAGATGGCAGATATGTTTCTTTTTATGTCTTCTAGAAATAAAAATTTACAAAATGCTGTTAGAAAGATATGGATGCCATTTCATTTTCTGCCAGGGAATATTCGTTGTTGCAAGCATGCGTATCAAGGGCAAAAATCTTGTAAAAAACCGAAATAGAGTTTAACCGATGAACAACAAAAATTGTTTGAATTAATTTGTTGCAGTGATAGTGACATTGCAACTGATATGGTTAATGATACCGTATTGAATCGTTCTACAGATATACATATGATTGGACTAAGAATGCATGTTCTAGTTGACACATGGGCTCATCAATATTTTGTATGAACCCCATCTTGGTATATAAATGATTATATTGAGAAGATTATTCCTATAAATGATGATGGTTCCAGAGGTGCATATTTAAATATGGGGTCTAAATTTGCTACTATAACATCAGATAATATAGACTAAAAATATTTTCAGCAACAGGCACAGCTGGTAATTAGGCAAACTTGTCATATTATGGCCATGGACGTGTTGGACATCTTCCAGACTACGGGTGTATGCATTATGGTATAGACCGCAATGGAATGGAGGATATGAAATAGAAAAAAAAATCCTAAAGAATTCATGGAAGCATTTAAAAGGATGGTTTATGCTTTGATATGTATAAAAAAACAACAAGAATAGATCAATCTACGGAATGGAAAAAATCATTAAAAGAATTACGTGATGGTAGAAATATAAATCTCCCAGACTTTAATGCCAACTCTTGGGTTAATAAATGTGGAGAAAGTTTGTTCCCACCTACAGATGATTACAAAAAATTTCAAAAAACAGCTATTGAGCATCTGAATTCTGTTGAAAAAGCAGTAATGACTAGGGGGATATCTATGTATACCTATAATTAACCTCAAGAAAAATTTGAAGATATAAGTTTTGATAAATGTGCAGCAGACAGAGATAAAATAACATAAATTATAATTAGAAAAGGCTGGTTTATGGATGCAATAGAATTCGTATATGAAAATAAGTTTAAAACAGAAACTTTCGGATTTAAACTAGGAGGAGAAGAACATATATATAATTTAAAACCTGATGAATATATTTCAGAAATAAGTGGAGATATTGTTGAATATGCACATGAAGGATTTAAAAAAGGCAAAATGACTCTTGGAAATCTAAAAATACTTACTAATTTGCAAACAATTTCCTTTGAACATTCACCGCGTTATAAAACAAAAGTTATTAAACATTTTGAATACAAATCTCAACCAGGAAAGCAAATTTTTTCACTTACCGCTGAATGTTTTTATGGAACACTTACAAATGGCAGTGTCGCTTGTTATATTACAGATATTAAAGGTATTCAAGAAAAGAATTGTCCATTATGATAAATGAAAATTACATATCTGTAACTATATGCCCCTTAACTTTTCACATTCTATCGTATAACTAAATATTGGTTTATAGACACAACTTTACCAAAATTCTCAAGCTGAGTGTTCATTTACATTGAGTTCGGCGCGAGTGAGCTGAGGGCGGAGGCTTGATGCCGATATGACATAGTCATAAAAGGCGTCAACCGAAGACCCATTAAACGCGAACGAGCAAGACAAGCCTCGCTGTTCCCGCCATTTAACAAAAAGCACCCGGAGGTGCTTTTTTTATTTTGATACCTATCTCTTAACATACTTATGTAGCAGCTAAAAAACTTTTTATTTAAACATTTGCAAGTGCATAATGATGCAGTACGCAGTCAAGAATTGCCTCTGCATATTTTTCATGTTTTCCGAAGAAAATATGTGAAGCTTCAGGAATCACAATTATTCGGTTATTTTCAGGATTGCTGCAATAAGAATTTATTTTTTCCAAAAATCCTTTAGGGTCGCCATCTGTTAATGAATCCCTGCCTCCTATTACAAAAGAACCGTTTATACGAAATGCAGAAAGAGAACTCGTTTCACCTTCATTGCTAATCACAGGACAGTTTTTAAGATTTTTTGCATTATAAAAACTTAAGACAGACTCTGCACACATAGGAGAAAATCCGCCAAACAAAAATGGAAGTATATCCTTTCCTCTACCTTCATTTACAAACCTTTGCGCAGTTTCAAGACTTATATCCATATTTGGCATAACTTTCCACCAATGACTTAAATCAACAGGTGAGGTTACTATAAAATATTTTACATAATTGTCAGGAGTATTACCAAGATAATGAATTATTTTATTTGAACCCAATGAATGTCCTGCAAGAATAATATTTTTAAACCCAAGTTCAAGAGCATACTTAACATAGGCTTCAACATCTTCATATATAACGTTAAAATCATCAAACACTACCCCTGTATTTCTTTGTTTTCCGATTGAAAAATCTGTATAAGCAAGACAAGAAAATGCATCCATAGCATGCCCTGCTATAAAAGCAATATTGTTTTGTTTAAGCAAATCACCTGCTGCATTAAGTAAATCATTTTGAAAAACATTGGAGCAAATACCGCTCATCATAATTACAACAGTTTCCATTGAGGGATTTCCCCACATAGCTCCCTTTAATTCCAAGCCTCTTGGTGTTCTTACTCTTATAATTTCCATTATTTTCTCCTTTATCTACTATTATTTACGATTATTTTTTGAATAGCAAATACTTATATTACATAATTTGTTATACGTTAAAAGCATAGCTGAATAACAAACAACATTACATAAAATATGTTTTAACTAAACTTATATGAAAAAGTTAAAAATAAAAATATAAACAATTTCTAAAAATAAATTTTATACTTTTCCAAAATACTATTTTGAAACTTGCCCAGTAAATAAAGAAAAGATTCTATTTCCTTATCAGTAAACGAATCTAACACATTACTTCCAAGCTTACGAAACATTTCATTAGTTTTATAATAGAGTTTTTCTCCATATTCTGTAAGCACAGTATGTTTTACTATCATATTCCTGTTTGTGCTCAAAACTCTTTTAATATAGCCTTTCTGCTCCATTTCATTTAGAATCTTACCAACATGGGCTTTACCTTTATAAACCAATTTTGAAATATCGCTTTGAGATAAATCAGGATTTGAAATAATATGAGATAAAATTCTAAACTCATCTAAATCAAGCACACATTCTTCACCTATTACAAAATCCTTATAATAATTTCGAGCCATTAACTCAGAAATTCTGCAGGTTTCAGCAAGTTTATAAGGAACACTTTCCAAATAAGGAACATTTTTAGTTTTATCACTACACATATCGTCACCTTTCAAATTATCATCATAACATTTACCAATGTTTTTGACAATAATGTTAGAAATTTCTACAAACTATTTTATATATACTTTACCTTGCAGACGGTCCATTTCTGTATAGAAAACATAAAAATAAAGTTTGTTATCATATTACATAATTGGGGAATGTTATACTGCTTTATTAAGCAGATTATAAACATATGAATATATTTGTAATTAACGGGCATAAATATTATCCTTTTTCGCAAGGGAAATTAAACAGAACATTATTTAACAAAATAGTAGAACTTCTAACACCAAGTAATCAGGTCAAAACTACAATTATCGAAGAAGGATACGAGTTAGATAAAGAAATAGACAAATTTTTATGGGCTGACATAATTATTATACAGACACCTATAAACTGGTTTTCATTTCCGGGTACATTCAAAAGCTATATTGATGATGTATACAAACATGGCAGCTTTTACGGTCCGAGTGAAGAATATGGCAGAGGCGGGGTTTTTAAAAAAAAAAAAAATATATAATCCTTAAAATGGAATTCACCATGCTATGCATTTTCTGAGTTAGGCGGTTTCTTTGACGGCAGAGGGATTGATGAGGCTATTATCGCAATGCATAAATTACAGCAATATTGCGGTATGCAGAAACTTGAAACTTTTTCCTGCAACGATGTTGTCAAACATCCTGATATCCAGCTTTTTCTTGAAAGACTTGAAAAACATATCAACAAATATGTTTTAAAAATCAACCAATAATGTGATTTTGAAATATAATTTCGCGTATATAATTATAATGATGTTACAATTGAGGAATTAAATATGAAATGGATTGTTCTTTTATTATTGGTTGCAGCAGGAGCTTGGGCATATTTTAATGTTGATTTTTCTCAACTTGGAAGTAATGCAGAAAACGCTGTAAGAAATGAAAAAACTATAAAAAAATTCTTTGAATCTGATCAACAGGGCAAAGAGCAATTAAATAAAACAATACAAGAAAACTTCTAAATTAATAAATAAAAAAATAAAGACCGGCAAATAACCGGTCTTTTTATTCCATCCTATCCTAAAATATTTCCTTATCTTCCTTATTGATTTTCCAACGTTAAGCTATAAAGTTCCTTCCAAACCTGTTAGGACCATGAAAGAATGATTGTTTCATAATCTCAACCAAAGTTTTTTTAACGACTATTTTATCTGATAAACTTACTGAATTTACAGCTTCAGAAGTTTGTTTATATGTGTCGGTTATTGTATTAGAAAATAAAAGCATAGTTGCCATAGCCTTAAAACCTCTCTTTATCTTTATTTCTCTCTCGTACTTATATAAAAAATTTTCATAAAAAAATATTGACTTTTTATATTCAATTTATATACTTTTTGTTACATATCTTCATAATTACTAAAGAAAAAACTCTGAACAGCCGTTATAATATAAAGAAATTGCGCATTTAATTAGAAGGAGAAAAAAATGGCAGATGCAATGAATGTAACAGGCACAAATATCGGTATTGATACGGCGAAGTGGAAAAAACTTACACCGCAGGAGATTATAAAAGAAGAAAGTAAAGGCGAAGAAATACCTGCCGAGATACTAACTTGGGCTCAGCAAATGGCAGCTTTTTCAAAAATCCCTGATAATGTTACCTATGAACAGGTTGACGGAGATATAGGAATAGATGCTTTAGATAAACTTGGTTTGAATGAAGAAGGTTTGGACCAAACAACTGTTGAAGCTCAAAATGCCCAAGCTCCTACTGTTACAGAACAGCCTGATGCTGTTAAAGATCCTGCAAGACCTGAAGAATTAGGTGAAGAAACAACAGCTGACCAAAACATTTTCATGAATCCTACACCGGGATTTGCATCTGAAACAGGTGAAACTAAAACCGAAGAACAAATTCATCAGGAAGAAGCTATTACATTAGCAGACCCGTCACTTACAACAGATCCTGAAGAAATCAGAAAACGCAAAGCTCGTAAAGGATTAGAGTAAAGATTGAATTGCTGATATAACATCATCTGACTTATAAATATAATTACCCGCAACTAAAGAATTTGCACCGTAAGACGTGCAAATTCTTGCTGTTTCGGCATTAATTCCACCGTCAACCTGTATTATCAGATTTTTCGGAGCACGAGATTTTATCAATGGGATTTTTTCGGCACAATCCTTCATAAATTTTTGACCGCCAAAACCGGGTTCAACTGTCATCACAAGAAGCAAGTCTAAATCATTTAAATAAGAAAATGCAGCTTCAGCAGGAG
>UNSJ01000066.1 GCA_900548405.1 Candidatus Gastranaerophilales bacterium
AGAAATTATTGATCAAGAAAACTATAAGTATATCCTTAAAGCTAAAGAAAATTATTATGCTAAACCATAGAAAAGAAACGCCACAGTGGGCGTTTCAATGACTCCTTGTATCGATTTATACATATGATACATGAGTAAATCTATTATCATTTTAATATTAATATATCCATGGTCAAATACTTTACATGCTTATTGTATACTTATATAAAGTATTGTAAATAATGCAAACTGTTGATTATGTCAAATAATTTACATTTCTTAACTAGTGACACTATATTATAAACTATTTTAATTAAAAAGTCAAGTGTTTATCGCAAATTTATCTTAATTATCACGTGCTTTTTAAACATCTTAATTTAATAAAACAATTTAAATCATTAAAATGTAACTAAGCGATATGCAGTTTTTTGCCCATAGGAATTAAAGATTTCGGGTTGTCAAAATTGCAGGTTTTTAATCTATCCGGTCCTAAACTATGCAGCGATTTGGCGAATTTGGAGTGTTAAACCGTATGTCAACCTCCATATAAAACACCAGATAACATCTGTTATCTGGTGTTTTATTTTGCGTAGTAGGGCGAGAAACATTATAATGGTGGTTCGGCGGATTTGCGGACGGATGGAGTGAGCAAAACGAACAAATCCGGATAGCGAACAGATTGAGCATACTGTGGCAAAGCCACAAGTGCGAAACTCTGTGAGCGTGGAGCAAATCCAAGAGGAGTCCACTGTGGCCCATATTAAGATATTTTTCTTTTAACTATAAGTTGAACTTATAGACTACGATATGACTTTATTGTTTGTTTTCATTCAGTATTATAAATTATTTATACGAACTGTTCGTAGTAGCTACGAATGTGTTCTATTGTTACTAATCACAAATTCATATAATCTCATATTATGGTCGTAGATTTAAGAAAAAAAGAAATTAAAAAAAAATTTGGTGAAAAAGTCAAAATGTATAGAAATTTGGCGAAATTAACGCAAGAACAACTCGCGGAAAAATGCGGCTGTTCTCCTCAAACAATTTCAGGCACAGAAACAGGATACAGTTTTCCATCATCAAATATACTTTTCAAAATTGCAGAAGCACTTGATATTCCACTCGTCTATCTCTTCAATTTTGGTGATGACAAAAATTTAAAAAACAAAGAAATTTCTAATGTTGTTACAGAAATTTTTGGAAACTTAAATGAAGAACAACAGAAAGTTATGATAAAAGTAATGCAAGAATTAGGTTACTACATAAGTTAAAAATTATATTTAGTATAATTCATAATAGGAGAGTATATGTTAAACCCGCCATTAATGCCTTTAGAAATTAAAATTCTCAACCAACTCGCACAAGGGTATACACAATTAAAAATTGCAAAAGATTTAAATATGACCTATAATCAGTGTATCGGTATTACTAAAAATTTACGCAAAAAATTTAAAGCAGAGAATACTACTGTATGCGTGGTAAGAGCTTATAATCAAGGTTTTATCAAATAATGCGCATGGTATGATTTATCATCTTGAATAAACAACCGTCTTATTGTTTTACTCGTTTGTACAATAAATTATTAGTTTATTATGATAAAAAACTATTGTGAAAGAAAAGACGGCATTAATCTTGTTGTGGGAGCAGGATTTTCAGGAGCGGTTACAGCCGAAAGAATTGCAAATATCCTTGATGAAAAAGTCCTTATTATTGATAAAAAAAACCATATCGGAGGAAATTCATTCGATTACACGGATAAAAACGGAATTTCTATACACAAATACGGTTCTCACATATTTCATACAAACAATCAAAAGGTTTGGGACTATGTTAACAGGTTTTCAAGCTTTAATACTTATATGCATAGGGTTTTGGCTGTAATCGACGGGATTGAAACAACAATTCCGTTTAATATTGACACATTGTATAAAGTTTTTCCTGACAGCGTTGCCCATAAGCTTGAATTAAAACTTCTTGAATCTTTCCAATATAATTCAAAAGTTCCTATACTCGAACTTGCAAAATATAACGATAAAGACTTAAATTTTCTTGCAGATTATATTTATGAAAAAGTATTTTTGCACTATACAGTTAAACAATGGGGCAAAACACCCGATGAAATTGACGGAGCCGTAACAGCCAGAGTACCTGTTCTTATAGGCAAAGATACAAGATATTTCCAAGATGTTTATCAGGGAATTCCTATAAAAGGATATACCGACCTGATAAATAATATTCTTAATAACAAAAATATTGAAATTAGGTTAAATACTGATTTTAAACAAGTTAATCTTAATAATTTCAAACGTATTTTCTTTACAGGCTCAATAGATGAATTATTTGATTACAAATTCGGAATGTTACCTTACAGAAGCGTTAATTTCAAATTCGAAGAATATAATACCGAATTTTACCAAAACAACAGTGTTGTTAATTACCCGAATAATTATGATTTTACAAGAATTCATGAATATAAGCATTACAATAGCAAAAAAACTTCAAAGACTGTTATAGCAAAAGAGTACTCACAAAATTATGTTTTCGGAAAAAATGAACGTTATTATCCAATAATTAATGATGAAAACCAAAAACTCTATAACAAATATCTCGAGTATTCAAAACAGCATCAAAATTTGTTTTTTCTTGGCAGACTGGGGGATTACAAATATTATGACATGGACAAAGCTGTATTAAGAGCTTTAAATCTCTTTGAAGAATTATTTAATAATAAAGAAGAAAAGGCAAAATCCGTTTATAAAGAAGCAGAGGAGGAATAATGGACATCAAAGTATCTGTAATAGTACCTGTTTACAATGTAGAAAACTATTTAAAACAAGCAATCAGCAGCGTAATTAATCAAACATTAAAAGAAATTGAAATAATTTGCGTTAATGACGGTTCAACCGATTCATCAAAAGCAATTCTTGATGAATACCAAAAATCTGATGACAGAATAATCGTTGTAAACAAATCAAACAAGGGTTATGGTGCAGCTTGCAATACAGGTTTAAAACTTGCACGAGGAAAATATGTCGCAATTTTAGAACCTGATGATTTTATCGATGCAGAAATGTATGAAAATCTATACTCCCTTGCTCAAAGCTGTGATGCGGATATGGTTAAATCTGCATTTTACGAATTTTCAGACGGTATAGGCTCATCAAAAATTAACTGGAGTGAACAATATACAATGCCTGATAAAGTTTTCAAATTGGAAGAATATCCGCAATTTTTGTATTTTCATCCGAGCATTTGGTCTTGCATTTATAAAACCGAATTTTTAAGGAAAAATAAAATTACTTTTAAAGAGGTAAAAGGTGCAGGCTGGGTGGATAACCCGTTTCAGGTGCAGACACTCTGCCTTGCAGAAAAAATTTGTTATACAGACACACCGTTTTATAATTACAGGCTGACCAATCCTTCCTCATCAAGTAACATTGTAAATATTTCCAATCCGTTTGACAGAAGCGACGAAGTCCACGCATTTTTAGAAAAAAAACAAATCCGTAATCATGGTATATTGGCAAATCTTTATAAACGTGAATTAGGTTATATAAATAAAGTTTTAAGCGGAGTAAGCGATAATTTATTTGATTTTGCATGCAAAAAAATTACTGATATGATTGCACGTATGGACTCTGATATAATTTTTACACACTCGCAATTAAATGATTATGAAAAATATGTTTATAAATCTTGCAAAAGTTATAACGGAATAGGTTCTCTTATGCGTCAGATACAAGAAAATTGCGAATCAATAAAAATTGTAAGCTGTTAATACTACAAAAAAAAGGCAGGAATTATTTTCCTGCCTATGATTCAGATTGGAATAATAGGGTTAGTGTACTTTATTTTCGTGCCAGACCTTAAAATTAACAATTTCATTCAAAAGATCATCGTAATTTCCGTTAAATGTTATACATCGGTCATCAACAAAGAGCCAGCAGACTTCTTTGATATTTGTGATACCGGAAAAATATTTATCTAATCCGTTATTAAAAACCCATTTTTCTACTAAGTTTTTATTGCGTGATGTAAACAATTTTAAATCATATTTTTTTGATAATATTTCCAAAAAATCAACTGCACCTTTTTTCACAGGAGGGATATAATCTTTTTGAAAACCTTTTGTGTATTCATTTATTACACCATCAAGATCCAACAGTATAGTCTTTTTTTTGTTGCACATTAAATTAACCTTAATTCCTATCTCGTTCACGAAAGCGATATTTATACTATACATGTAAAATATATAAATGCAAACTAATGAAAATAAACAAAAAATACTTAATGCTCTCGCTAATGTTACAAAACAATTACGCGGTGAAAAAAGTCAATTTTTATTATCCGGTGAAAATGATATTTCAGTTTCAATATTAAGTACGATTGAACGAGGAATGAAAGATCCGCAGCTCACAACTGTTTTTAAACTTGCTGAAGCTCTGGATATGAAACCCCATGAATTTATCAAACTTATAGAAGACTCACTTCCAAATGATTTTTCTCTTATTGATAAATAAATTTATGATAAAATAGTTATATGATTTTCGAAGATAATTTAAAAATTAAGTATTCTGAAATGGATTATAAACTTGCATTAAAACCTTCTGCATTACTTAATTTTTTGCAGGATTTGGCAAGTGAAAACGCTGAGCAGCTGGGATTCGGGTACTCATATATCCGCAACCGTAATCTTATGTGGTTTATTATTAAGTACAGAATGGAATTCACTGACTATCCGGTATCGGTTTATGATTTAACAATTAAAACCGAACCAAGAGGATGCAACAAATTATTTGCATTCCGTGACTTTTGGCTATATGAAGGTGACAAAATGCTGGCTCAAATTGCAAGCACCTGGTCATTAGTTGATATTAATTCAAAAAGTATTGTTCCTCCGCAAAGCGCATTGAATAATGAATACATGCCCGCATTTGAAAAACGTGAAAGTGATTTGAATTATAAAAAAATCAGACCGCTTGAAAAAATTGATATTTCTAAAACCTTTGAAATTCGTTACGATGATATCGACGTAAATTGCCATGCCAATAACGGAAACTACATTATCTGGGCTTTTGAACCGTTGAGTTTTGAATTTAAAAGTTCGCATAAACTGAAAATTCTTGATATTCAATTTAAAAAAGAGATTAAATTCGGTCAAAAAGTATTATCCGAAATTGAATTTAAAGATAAAAAAACAACTGTTCATGTAATTAAAAACTCTGATACAGGTGAAGATTTATGTCTTGTGGAAGCTGTATGGACAGAAAACAAATAAAATAGCAAATTTTCTTATGTTTTTATTTTAGTAATATTACTTAAGAAAATGTTGAGGTTAAATCTCAATAAGCGTATAATATTTCATGCATTTGGAATTCAAGAATTTTTGAAAGGAAATATAATGGTTGCAGAAATGACATTCCCTCAGTTAGAACGCTCAATCAATCCTACTCATGATATTAAACTTTTTGCAGGTCGTTCTAACCCTAAATTAGCTCAGGAGATTGCTGATTGTCTAGGAACTTCTATCGGTCCTATGGTTATAAAAAACTTTGCTGACGGAGAAATTTATGTTCAAGTTAAAGAAAGTGTCAGAGGGGATGATGTTTTCATTATTCAGCCTTTATGCAACCCTGTTAATGAAAACTTAATGGAGCTTTTAATCATTATAGATGCTTTCAAACGTGCAAGTGCAAAAACAATTACGGCAGTAATCCCATATTACGGATACGCAAGACAGGACAGAAAAACTTCAGGACGTGAAGCTATTACCGCTAAACTTGTAGCTGACTTGTTAACAACAGCAGGTGCTGACAGAGTACTTGCAATGGATTTGCATACAGGTCAAATTCAAGGTTTCTTTAATATTCTTGTAGACCATATTTTTGCAACACCAATCCTTGTAGATTATATTACAAGCCTGAATATAAATCCGGATGATATAGTTGCAGTAAGCCCTGATACAGGCGGTGTTCAAAGAACAAGACACTTTGCCAAATCAATAGGATGCTCTCTTGCCATTATTGATAAACGACGCGACAAACATAATGAAGCTATTGCATCTCACGTTATCGGTGAAGTTAAAGATAAAATTTGTGTAATGTTTGATGATATGATTGACACTGCAGGTACAATCTGTGAGGCATCTAAATTACTGAAAAGAGAAGGTGCAAAAGATGTATATGTTTGTGCGGTTCACCCTGTATTCTCAGGTCCTGCAATCGAAAGACTTGCTAATGCTCCTATCAAAGAATGTATTGTAACAAATACAATTCCTCTTGATATGGAAAAAATGCCGTCAAATATCAGACAGCTTTCTGTTGCACCATTGCTTGGCGCAGCAATCGCAAGAATTCATGATGATGAATCTGTAAGCTCATTGTTCGGTTTTGAAAAAGAAATGCAGGTACAATAGGTAAGTTTCTATAAGACTTGTCCGCAAAAAAAAGCCATTCTTTTTGAAGAACGGCTACCAGACTTGGGGAGGAGGTATGAAAAACATAATGTTTTTCATATCTATAACTTTTTATACGTCAATTTTTTAAAAAACTTTTATTTGTAAACAAAATCTCATCTGTATGATGTAGGAAAACTCCCGCTCATGGGGGCGGGAGAAGGAATGAAAGTATAAGCAGCCCGAATGAACGACTGCCTATATTTTCGAGATAAATTATTTAGCTTTTGCTTCAAGCTTTTCTATACGGAATTCAAGTTCTTTTATCTTTTTATCTTGTGCTGTAATCTTTGCATCAAGCTCTTTTATTGCATTGATTACTGCATAGAACATATCCTCCATTCTGATTGTAAGAAAACCGTCAGCACCTTTTTTTACCGCATTTGGAAAGATTTTTTGCAAATCTTGAGCCATAACACCCACATGAGGCGTTTTTGTTTCATCTTTTTTAAATGTGTAATTAAATACATTTAATTGGCGGATTTTATCTAATCCTGATGTGAATTCTTGACCGATATATTTAAGACGGCGGTCAGATGATATGCTGGTATTGCCATAAATATTATATGGCCCAACACTCACCGAATTAACTTTATAAAAGTTATCATCTCCCCCTTTATAATCATCTGTGCCCAGATAAACCCAGCTGCTGTAAGCTCCTTTGTTTCCGCCTTTTAAATAAATTTTATAATTGGCATTGTCGTTTACTGACCTTGCACCTGCTAATAAATCTTTTCCGACTACCAGATTTCCAGGAATATATACAGTACTGCTTGTTGTTCCAATATATACTACATTTGAATTATCGCTTGCTTGTGCTTCACTATCAGACGGACCTGAATTTGCACCGATACATGTCTTGTTTGAACCGGTTACACCCTTGCAGGCATTAACACCTAAAGCAACATTGTTAAGACCTTTTGCCTCAGTCATTGTGCCCAATGCAACTGACCAATCACCTGTTGCGACAGCTCCGTCGCCTATCGCAATCGAACCGCTGCCTGATGCTGTTGTAATTGCAGCATCTGCTTTGCTGCCTATGGCTATAGAACTTTCTCCGCTAGCTGCTACACCGCGTGAACCAATAGCTATTGCATCTGTATTGCTGGCTTGGACTAAATTCCCAATCGCAACTGTATTATCTGCTTTTGATTTCGCTCTGTAACCTATCGCCAGAGCTTGCTGACCGCTGGCTAGAGTTGCATAATCCGTTT
>UNSJ01000067.1 GCA_900548405.1 Candidatus Gastranaerophilales bacterium
ACAAGAGGTCAAACTCAAGTATTATCAGTTGCAACTCTTGCAGGTCCTGGTATGAAACAAGATCTTGACGGAGTTGATCCTGAAACAGAAAGAAGATATATGCATAAATACATCTTCCCAGGATTTTCAGTAGGCGAAGTTAAACCTTTAAGAGGTCCGGGCAGACGTGAAGTAGGTCACGGAGCTTTAGCAGAAAGAGCAAACATTCCTGCTCTTCCTTCTCAAGAAGAATTCGGTTACACAATCCGTGTAACTTCAGATGTTTTAGAATCAAACGGTTCAACATCAATGGCTTCAACTTGCGGTTCATCAATGGCGTTAATGAATGCAGGTGTACCTGTTAAATGTATGATAGGCGGCGTTGCAATGGGTATGATTACCGAAGAAGGCAAAGAACCTGTTGTATTAACTGATATTCAAGGTATTGAAGACTTCTTAGGCGATATGGACTTTAAAGTTACAGGTAACGATACCGGTATTACAGCTTTACAAATGGATATGAAAGCTAAAGGTATTGCTAACGAAACTTTAAGACGTGCATTGGCTCAAGCTAAAGAAGGCAGACTTCATATTTTAGGTGAAATGAGAAAAGCTATTTCAGCTCCTTCTGAGCATTTATCTCCATTCGCGCCTCAAATTTGCACATTAACTATTCCGACTGAAGATATCGGTACAGTTATCGGACCTGGCGGAAAACAAATAAGAGCAATCATAGATGCTTCAGGTGCTGAAATTGATATTCAAGATTCAGGTGTAGTAACAATTACATCTAACGATCAAGAAGGCGCTGACATTGCTAAGAGAATGATTAAAGAACTTACTTTCAAACCTCAGGAAGGTATGATAATGAAAGGTAAAGTTGTTAGAATTATTCCTATCGGAGCATTCGTTGAACTTGCACCGGGTAAAGACGGTATGGTTCATATTTCACAAGTATGCAAAGAAAGAATCGAAACAATTGAACCTCATTTGAATGTTGGCGATGAATGCATTGTTAAAGTTATCAAAATTGATGACAAAGGCAGAGTTAACCTTACTATCAAAGGTGTAACCGATGAAGAAAAAGCTAACTGCCAATAACAGTTAAATCTAATTAAAAGAGCTGATTATTTAAATCAGCTCTTTTTTTTATACTAATAACATTCTTCTTAAATATCTTGTCTTTAGCAGGTGATATAATTCAGAATCTGAGGTTTTAAGGTATAAATCCAAGTTCTTTAAGCTGTCTGAGAGAATATCAGAAATATCGTGAACATTAGAGGACATTAAGTCTGATATCATAATCTCTAATTTAGCTTTTTTCAATTCAGGAGTAACATTGTTTTTTAACAATATTTTTGCACTACCGCCATACTTTTCAACAAATTTACTGTATTTTATTGAACGCATCATATCTTTCTTTAATGAAGGGTTATCTTTAAGATTAGCCGAAAGCATTTCCAATAATACATTAAGCTGAGCATCTTTCTCATAAAAACTGCTTTTCTTATAACTTGTTGCAAAGTCAACAATCATTGTATTAATTTTATTTATATCTTCTTTTGAGGTAATAGGTCTTAAATAATCCTGATAATACAAGTTTATCTTAGCTTTCTGTTCAGGAGTAAGTTTGTCAATACCGAGTTTTCTTGCAAGTTTCATAATTTCATCTGTTTGAAGCACAAGCATTTTTTCAGCCCCATCAGGCTTTACTGATGAAATTATTTCAACAAGCGCCTGGTCATTTGCAGTCATAACTTGAGAATATTTTAGCGAGAAATCTTTATTAACAGAATAAGATATTTTATGCAAAGCATCTTCCGGCAGAATTGTATCTTCATAGCCTTCTGGCACCATACCGTCAACTGCCAGAGTAAGCTTATATTTATCTGTTACTAAAGGGTGTGCAATCAAAAATTGAGTATATTTTTTAACAAATGCATCAGGCAGCAATGTCAATTCTTCTTTTAAAATACCTCTTAAATATTCATTTAAATCACCGTTATACCTTATTTCATGTGTTGCAGGAAATACCGTGTAGGTTCTGAGTGATTTATCTTCATTAATCGGTACAGGTTTTAATTTTTCTTCTGTCAAAATACTTTTTGCTTCTTCTTTAGCTTCTTCAGTTTCAGCAGGAAGCTTTGCAAACATTTCATCATATTCTGCCTGCTTAAGATTATGCAGCCTTTGTCTTTCAAGCCTTTCAGGTTTTATTTCATGCGCATATTTCAGCAAATCGCGAAATTCTTCGTTATTACCGTCTACACCATAAGCCTCCATAAAGAGCTTAATAGTGTCTTTCATAGCAGTTGAACGCTGTTCCTTCATTTGAGAGTTGCTGTTCCAATATGCACTAAATATATCTTTTTGAGATTTAGAAAGATTATCATAGTTTTCATAGAAATCTTTCATTTCATCAGAAGCATGAACTTTTTCAAGAACAACCGAACTAATCTCACTCAAATACTTAGAAACAAAATTTGAGCTTTCTGTATTTTTTATGCTGCTTTTTTTGATTTGTCTTTTTGCTTCTTCAACACTTCCGTTCCCCTTAATAACAGCATCAGAAAGTTTATCAAGTTCCCAGTCCTTAACATTTTCAAACTTTTTAGGACTTACTTTTGATACAACATTAACTTTGGCACTGCTTACACCAGTACCATTTCGGGATTCAATAGGCTTTCTCGGTTTATATTCATAAGGAAAATCTTCACGAGTAGCTATGAAAGATTTCCAAAATGCACTTTTAGGAAATTTTATTCCGTAAGCAGAAAGAGTTTCATATTGAATAGGGCTTAGGCCTTTATAGTGAACTGATATATCCTTCTCAAAATCAGTGTTAATTTCTTTTAACGTTTTTCCTTCAAGATAAATTTTCTTTAAAAGGTAATGCCCTAAATTGTCTTTGCCGTTCTTAAATAAAGATTTATCTTCTTGACGCATCAATTCAATCTCAGCAATAACACCTGTTCTGACTTTTTTGTTAGGTACATCTGTTAAATTCGCAAACAGAGGTTCCTCAGAGAAGTTTCTGTTAGCCTTTACCTGTTCTAAAGTATCGGTATCTTTAATATCGCCATAAACAAGTTTCATCATTTGGTTAGGAGGCATATTTTTTCTATCCTCATAGTCATTAAACAAGTATGATTTCATAGTTTCAGGCATATTGTCACGGTTAAATGGCTGTTCATAAAAATTTTCAGGGGTTCTAAACAAACGTGCCGTAAAACTTATATTGTAATCCCTGTAAGCAAGAGGGTTATAAGAATAATTAGTATAATTATTCTTTGAAAACAAGTTCTTGTTTTCAGATTTTTGCGCAGGTCTTTGTGAATACAATAACGGGGTAATTTTTTCTACTTTCATTTTTCTCTTTCCAACTGTTATTAATGTATATTTACTCTATTATTGTAAACCCCTGAAAAATAAATTTTGTTAGCAGTTTAAAATAATGTAACAAATGTTTTTTTGTGTTAAGCTGAAATTATATGGAGGATGAAAAGATGTGCGAAGTAATAACTATTGGCAGTGCTACTATGGATGTATTTGTAGAAAGCGATGATGCTAATATCGTTTCTGTTTATACAAAAAATAAAAAATCAGAATTTATGAGTTATCCGTACGGTGCAAAAGTAGAAATCAGCGACTTTGACTCTAAAGTCGGCGGAGGCGGAGTTAATACTGCCGTAAACTTTTCTAATCTTGGATTTAATACTAGCGCAATTTTCAAAATAGGGGATGACATATACTCAGACGGTATTTTAGAATCTTTTAAAGATAAAAAGGTTGATTTATCAAATATTGTGCAAGACAAAAAAGTAAGCACAGGTTTTTCTATAATTCTTGTAAGTTTTCAAGGCGACAGAACAGTTCTTGCTCATAGAGGAGCAAATGCTCAGATAAAAAAATCTGATATTAATTTTGATGCTATTAAAAATTCAAAACTCTTATATATTGCTCCTATGAACGGCGACAGCACTAAAGTTTTAGATGATATTGCTAATTTTGCAAATGACAATAATGTTTATGTATGCTTTAACGCAGGTTCTTCAAGCATTAAAAAAGGATTTAATTATCTTAAAAAAATTCTTGAAAATGCAAATATCGTTGTCCTAAACAAAGAAGAAGCTTCTTTAGCTACTCAAATTCAGGTTAGACCCGATACAAGAGATGAGAAATATTCGGAAAGCTTAATTCACCCTGATGTAAAAGAAATGTTTAAAAAACTTAAAGTCAGAGATTACCAAATAATCGTTATAACAGACGGCGGTAAAGGTGCTTATGCATATGACGGCAAAGACTATTACTATTGCCCTGTATTTGACGGTCCCGTAGTTTCTACATTAGGCGCAGGCGATGCTTTCGCTTCAACATTCTGCGCAGCTCTCGGCAAAACAAATGCTGATATAGGAAAAGCTTTAATGTATGCCTCAGTAAATTCCGCAGGTGTTGTTTCTAAATTTGGTGCAACAGAAGGTTTGCTGACTTTTGATGAAATTGAAAAGAAACTTGCTGAAAATCCTGACTATAAATATAAGTTAGCAGATTAAAATTCAGATAAAAATATTATTAAAAAACTTCCCTAATTTTCACATTTTATAGTATAATATTTGTATATAAGAAGGAGAAAATTATGGGATATAAAATTTTATCAAAAAAAGAGCTATGCCCTAATCAATATGAAATAACTATTGATGCGCCTTATGTTGTTAGAAACGCGCAAGCAGGACAATTCATTATATTCAGAGCAGATAATAACAGCGAACGTGTTCCGTTGACAATCGCTGATGTTAACAAAGAAAAAGGTGAATTAACCCTTGTATTTATGGCTGTCGGATATTCTACAAAAAAACTTGCAGCATTAAATGAAGGAGATGAAATTCATGATATCGTCGGACCTTTAGGTCAGCCTACACATATTAAAAAATACGGAACAGTTGTCTGTCTTGCAGGCGGATACGGTGCAGCTCCTTGTTATTTAATCGCGAAAGCTTTTAAAGATGCAGGCAACAAAGTTTATATGATTATGGGTGCAAGAAATAAAGATTTAATCTTCTGGCAAGATAAAATGAAAGATGCTTGTACTGAACTTTTCATCACTACCGACGACGGTACATTAGGTGAAAAAGGTTTTGTAACTCAAGTATTGGAAAGAATTATGGGACAAGAAAAAGTTGATTATGCAATTGCTGTTGGTCCTATGCCGATGATGAGAGCAGTGGCTGATTTAACACGCGATAAAGGGATTTATACTGAAGCAAGCATGAACCCTATCATGGTTGACGGAACAGGTATGTGCGGAGCATGTCGTGTTACAGTAGGCGGAGAAACTAAATTTGCCTGCGTAGACGGTCCTGATTTTGATGCTCACAAAATTGACTTTGACGAAGTAATTAACAGAACAAGAATTTACAAAGACCAGGAAAGAAAACGCGACGAAAACTGCAACTTGTTAAAACAAGCAGCAGCAATGTCTAATAAATAGGAGAAAAAATATATGGCTAAAGATATTCCTTATTGCCCGTTAATGAGCGCAGGCTCTGACATAGACAAAGTTTGTACACTTGAAAGCTGCGCTTGGTATGTTCCCAGCGTAAGAAAATGTTCAATGTATATGTTAGCATACAACGCATTATTGGAAACTAATGCTAGACAGAAAGCAGCTCAACAAAGGTAATAAATGAAACTTATTGTATGTGTAAAACAAGTTCCTGATACAACTGATATCAAGTGGACAGAAAATAATACTATTCAAAGGGAAGGTGTGGAAAGTATCACCAACCCTTTTGATGTATATGCGATTGAAGAAGCTTTAAAGATTAAAAAGGCTTGTAAAGACGTGGAAATTACCGTTGTTACAATGGGACCGCTGCAGGCGGAAGATATGCTGAAAAAAGCTATTGCGGTTGGCTGTGACAATGGCGTTCTGATTTCAGATAGAAAATTTGCAGGTGCAGATACTTATGCAACAGGAAAAACTATTGCAAGTGCAATTAAAAATAAGATATCTGATTTTGATTTAATAATATGCGGACAATTTGCAATTGACGGCGATACCGCGCAAACCGGTCCGAGCATTGCAAATCAGCTTGATATACCTCAGGCAACTTTTGTAAAAAATGTTGTAGAATGTGATGAAAATTGCATTACCGTAACAAGAGAAATTGAAGAAGGGCTGGAAACCGTTAAGGTTAAATTTCCTGCTCTTGTTTGTGTGCTTAAAGGTTATGAAGAACCTTCAAGAGCAACTATAAACGGGATTAAAAAAGCTCAAAATTCCACAATTGCTATTTATTCTATGGATGATATCGGATTAACTCCTGAAGAAGTTGGTATCAAAGGTTCCCCAACATACGTAAGCAGAGCTTTCAGACCGGAAAAGACCAGAGGTGAATGTCAAATAGTCACTGATTGTGATATGCTTGCCAATAAAATAAAAGAATTCGGAGGGCTTGCTGATGAGTAATATAATGTTATATGCAGAAGTTACTAAAGACAATTACCTTCATACAGTTCTTTTTGAACTTGCATATAAGGCTCAGGAACTTTCTCAAAAACTTAACAATGCAGACATCTCAGCTCTTTTAATCTGTAAAACGGGATTAGGAGAAACTTTTAAAGAAGCATTTATAAACAGTGGTTTTGATTACGTTTATATTGCAGAAGACGACAGCCTTGAACATTATTCAACAGAAATTTATTCAAAAATAGCAGTTGATATTATAAATGAAATTAAACCTGACATAATGCTTATCGGAGCAACTACTCAAGGAAGGGATTTGGCGCCGAGAATATCGTCAACACTTCATACAGGCTTAACAGCAGATTGTATTGGACTTGATATTAACGAAAAAGGGCAGCTTGCAGCAACTCGCCCTACATTTGGCGGTAAACTGATGGCAACAATTTTGTGCAAAAATCTTCCTCAGATGGCAACTGTCAGACCAAAAGTCTTCAAACCCGCGCCAGAAAATATTGTAAAAGATACAAAATTTATTTATATAAAACCTGAGATTGGTAATATTGAAAGAAAAGTTGAATTTTTGAACTTTGTAAGGAATTTAAATTCTGCAATAAACGAACTTGACAGTGCAAACATAATCGTTGCAGGCGGCAAAGGAATGAAAAACGAAGAAGGTTTTGAACTTCTTAAAAACTTTGCCGATTCAATAGGCGGCTGCATTGCGGCAAGCAGAGGTGCTGTTGATATGGGGCTTGCATCTTCTGATATTCAAATAGGACAGACCGGAAAAACAGTTACACCTAAACTTTATATAGCATGCGGAATATCAGGTGCTATTCAGCATATTGTAGGGATGCAGGACAGTGATAAAATTATAGCCGTAAATAATGACCCTGATGCACCTATTTTTGAGCATTGCGACTGTGCAATTGTCGATGATGTATTTGAAGTACTGCCAAAACTTATAAAATATTATTCTCCCGAAAAATAGCAAAAAAAAATAAATTTATAATCTTGACAAAATACCTGTAATAAGAAATAATGATTAAAGAAGCAATATTTGAACTTTAGTTTAAGAAAAGATAAACAGGATAAAATAAGGAGGCTGAATATGTTATATTCAAAAGCATTAAGGGTTGCCCCCCCCCCGACAAGGTTGCTGGGTTAAAGGGGTTTACAC
>UNSJ01000068.1 GCA_900548405.1 Candidatus Gastranaerophilales bacterium
GTAATTTATGAAAGATTTTAGTTATGTCGGGGGGGGGGCAAACTTTTAAGCTCCAACCTTAAGGGATTTACATTAGCAGAGGTTTTGATAACACTCGGGATTATTGGCGTAGTTGCTGCAATGACTATGCCTGCATTAATAGCTAACCATCAAAGAAATGTAACAGTTACAAGACTTGAGAGAACTTATAATACATTTGCAAACGCACTTGTCAGGGCGCAAGTTGATTACGGAGACCCATCGAATTGGGATTATGACGGTATAGGTATAGAACTTGACGGTTCGGAAGAATCTAAAAACTCAGCTTATAACTCTGTTGAGAGTTGTGTTAGAAAATATATCATACCATATTTAGCAGGTGGTTATACATTTGAAAATAAAAGGGATAAAACTGCACAAGATCTCGGGTATAAGTCACCTATATTATATCGTTCCGGTAATATGGGATTAGCATTAACATCTAAACTCCCTGTTATAATGTTAAATGACGGAACTTGGGTGTTTTTATCATATATGGATTTTGGAGGAAATATTGATGCCGATGGTAATGTTGTGCCAAAAAGAAGTTACGGTTTACGTTTGTTGGTAGATATCAACGGACCAAAACCTCCAAATGTGTTTGGTAAAGATGCATATATTATATGTATGTATTTTGCAAAAAATTCTCGTTTGAGCTTTCTGCAAAAAGTATCATTCAGACCTTCCGAAAATTTAGTTATATTTCAAGATATCACTCGTGAAGAACTGCTTAATAACTGTGAAACTCAAGGAAGTTATTGCGGAGCTTTAATCCAATCAGACGGTTGGCAGATAAAATATAAATATTAAAAATGCAGGTCATTGATTTATCAATGACCTTTTTGACAATATGTTGAAAAAATTCAAAAATAGTTTATAATAAAAATACGGTCAATAAACGAAAGGAGCATTTATGAGAAAATTTAGTAAAAAAGCTGCTACGTTAGTTGGGGAAGTTTCGACCAAGCTCCAATATGACGGGTCAAGCGGCTACGCTTGCGGGGGGGGGGCAACCGTTTAAGCTCCAACCATAGGGGATTTACTCTTGCTGAAGTATTGGTCACACTCGGCATTATTGGTGTAGTTTCAGCAATGACAGTTCCGTCTTTGATGCAAAATTATCAAAGACAGTCTTATGTTGCACAGCTGCATAAGGTTTATAATGAAGCTCAACAGGCTGCACAAATGGTACTAACCGACGCAAATGCCTTGGATTTAAAAGAGGCAGGCTTAACTACTGACGAGGCAGTTGATGCGTGGGTTAAAAAGTATTTTAAAGTTGTAAAAGAATGTGGTAATAAGGGCTCTGACTGCTTTGCAGTAGGAGAATATAAAAGAATGAACGGTGCATCTTTGGGAATTTTTAATTACGGTAAAAATCAATATGTTCTTGCCAGTGGAACTGCTATATATGCATCCGCAGCAGGAGGCGGAATTGTAACTATTTATATTGATACAAATGGAAAAAAGGGCCCAAATATTATTGGCCGTGATGTTTTTGCGACAAGAATTTATAATAACGGAATAATGGACGATTGTGCATGTCCTGAATTAACAAGTGCTCCACTAACACAGGAACAGCGTGAAACTTCTTTTGAGGACCATTGTGTTGCAGGAAAAGAGGGCTGCTGGTGGGGCTGTCTTGGTAAAATCATAAATGACAACTGGCAGATGACATATTAAAAAAAGCCTCAATTGAGGCTTTTTTATGCTAAAATTTTCTGTTCAAATCGTTATAGTGTCCAAAACCAAGTACGTCTTTAAAGAATTTAACACCTGCATAAATTCCAAGACCTATGGCTGAACCTTTTGCCCATTTGCCTTTTCCAAACAATGCTCCTAAGCCTAAGCCGAGAGGTACTACGCTGTTGACAAGCATTGAGCCGAAGCCTTTAAAATATCCGATTGCAGAGTTTATGAAATGTCTTGTGTTATTTTCCACTTCAAAATTAAATACTCCGCGTTTTAATTTTGAAGTTGTATTACTTGGTGTTGATAAATATTGAGTGTTACTGAATCTTTCAGCACAAGCATCTGCATCACGGCTTTTAGCATAAACGTCGGATTGGATTTTGCCGATGATATGCGAATCATAAGCAACAACTCCAAGAGCCGCAGCACCTGCGCCTTTTGCCAAATATTTAGTAAAATTACTTTTTACTGATGTTAATGCTGTTGATAAACTCATTATTTTTCACCGTTTGATTTGTTTTCTGTTTTCTTGGTATCTTTTACTTCAAATTCTTTTTCTACTTTTTGACCTGACATTTTTAATAATATATTTGTTGCCTGTAAAGCATCTTGACCATAGCCAGATTTAGAATTTTGCATTTGTTTTAAAAGTCCGACAGTATAATCATCACCTGTTGCAACTCTTGAATCAAGAACGCTCAACGCTAAGATTTTAACTGCTGTTGACGGATCTTGAAGCATTTTATTAACCAGAGCATTTAAAGCTTTGTCATCTTTTCTTGAATGGTCTTCTTCAAGTCTTGCAACAACTTCTTTTGCACCCATTAATCTGACTTCTTTATCCTGACTGTTTAAATAATTTTCAAGATTTTTAATATATTCATCAGTTAATTGTACAATTTCACGTTTTTCTGTTTTCTTTTCTGTTTTTTTATTTTCGGTTGTATTTGTAGTATTTGTTGTACTGTTAAGGTTTTTGTTGTTTCCCCAGTCATTTGTGTAATACCCGGAAGGATAACATCCGCTTGCAGCATTTGGTCCGTAGTTCGGAGCATTAACGTTATACACCGGAGCTGTTGAACCGGGAGTTGCAACAGAAGGGTTAAATATCTGAATATTTACTCCTGAATAATTCGGAACTTGAACATTTTGACTTTGAGGTTGAGCCATAGGTGCAGTTTGATATTGAGGCACCTGTTGTTGCGCAGCAGGTTGTGCTTGTGCCTGAACAGTTTGTTGAGGCGGACATTGGCACTGCTGTATAATCTTTGGCTGCTGTATGTTTTGTTGTCCTACTGAACTTTGCATGAAAACTACCCTTTTACTACTTATATAAATAAAGTAATATTTGCATTATTAATTGCTTTTTCTTTAAGAAATGTTACATAATTTTTTTTAATTTCCCATGATAGTTATAATTGATTTATGGGTAGTTATGAAGAAAATTATTTAGACAAGCGTCCTCAATCTCTATGTCATATGTGCGGCAAGTGTTGCCGCGTGGTTACAACATCCACGCCTTATGAAACCTTAAAAAAAATGGCTGAGGAGAATGATAAAGGTGCTATTGATTTTCTGTCAATTTTTGTACCATATGAATCGATTGAAGCTGCAAGGCAGGCAGATTCTGAAGTTGTTGACAATATTATAAACCGTCTTTCAGAAGACGGAAACTATATTGAAGATGAAACAACTTTCTACTGTTGTAAGTATTTACAGGATGATAATTTGTGCTCAAATTATGAAAACAGACCTGTATTATGCAGACATTGTCCTTCTTCTCCCTGGTCAATCGTTCCGCCCGGATGCGGATTTGAGGGCTGGCTTTTTTGGAAACGGGAAGAAGAAAAAGAAAAAATCAGACGTGCTAAAGAGGAGCTTTTAGAACTTAAGCTTTTAAAAAAGCGTAAAAACTCCCCTGAAACACTTCAAAAAATTGAGGCAGTAGAACAGAAAATTCTGCGAAATATTGATATGTATAAAAAATACGGTTCGGAAAACTGGTAATTTTACAATAGAAGCAGTTTATCTAATTTTTTTTGATAAAATTCAGTGTTAATATTCAGTTTTGAACCTATATCCAGAAGCATTTCAATAAACTTCTTATTGTTAGAACGTTTATTGCTAAGTCCGTTTTCAATTATGTCGCCGATTCTGTGATAAATTTTAGCAAAATAAATATTTTGGGCTTCTGAAATATCAACTTGAAGTTCAAGTTTTTCGATAGTATCAAATATTTCCAGAAGAACATCAGCCTGCTGAATTTCAAAACTGTGTACAAGTCTGTTCATATTTTGAAGAATTTTTTTGCTGAATATGGCATTTGAAGGCTTTTTGTCAAGAGTTACGTCCATTTTTTTTGCTTCAAAATTAATATCCATAGCCTGCTGAATCAAGTCACTTTCAAGGAAACCGCCCGAATGAGCAACAATATCATTAAATTTATGACTTAAAGCATAACCTGCCGAAATTTTAAATTCATCAGGTATTTTAAGTCCCAAACCTTGAAGGTTATAGATTGCACCTTTGCCATCGTCATACATTTCCTGATAAGTTTGAGCAAATTTTTCAAGTTTACCTTTAAGAAGTATTTGAAGTATTTTCCTTCTTTCTTCAATAAATATATCTTTTAAAGTAAAGTATTCTTTGCCGAAATACTCGTCTAATGCCCTGATGATTTCTGTTAAAGTATTCATCAGATATGTTTTAATGAGTTCAGTTTTAATTTTATTAAACTCGGCTTCATCCGAATATTCTTTTATAGCACAGTGGAAATCTCCGCCGGAATACTGCATCAAAGCAAATATTAAGTTAGATTTTTGTAATGTAATCTTTGATTGAACTTCAATGTGACCGATTATAAAGGTTGAAGTTCCTTTGTGCACTTTTTTATAAGCTTTTTTAGTAATTGTGTAACAATAAACATCTTCTTCATCTTCAAAATCCTGATAAAGAGATGATAATGCCCACAAGCTTGCTATTTGTTTTGCTGTTACTATTGAAGGTTTTACAAACCTTTCAAATATATCTTTACCTGTACCGTGTTCAGGTATATTACTTTTAGCTTCTGCAAGAATATTCAAAAAATGTTCTTCAATATTCTTATCTGTAAACTTAGCTGCAAGCTGCATTGCACGAGCAGCATATTTCATGATTTGAACTGTTTCAATACCTGATATTTCAGAGAAAAACCATCCGCAGCTTGTATACATAAGCATTGACTGGCGCTGAATTTCAAGTAATTCCATTGCTCTTACCTTATCTTCATCAGATAAATTAGGCAAGAAGTTTTCTTGCTGGAATTTTCTAACATTCATATCACCGCGATCTAAAATAACATCGACATATTTATTACGTACTTCCCAAACATCATTGTTGAAATATTTTTTACCGTGATCTTCGTAAATATTAACAAGCTCGTCTCTTAAATAATCAAGAGCATCTCTTAGAGGTTTTCTCCATTTTTGGTTCCAGCCCGGATGACCGCCTGTTGAGCATCCGCAGTCTTCTTTCCATCTGCCAACCCCGTGAAAACAGCTCCAGCTGGAAGCTTGTTTAATATCAACTTCACAGTCGCTTCTGTATTTTTCAAGATATTCACCGTAATTGGTAATAGTGAAACCTTCATCTTTAGCTTTTATTTTCAGTACATAAGCAAGTGCCATGTCACCGAATTTAGTATGGTGTCCGTAACTTTCTCCATCAGTAGCAATGTTAATCAGCTGAGGGTAATCTCTGCATTCGGAAACACCTTCTTTTAATCTTTTGCTGAATTTATTGCCGTCTTTTAACAATTCGTCAAAAGCTACTGAGCGAGAAATAGCTCCGTCATAGAAGAATAAATCAATATATTTACCGGGAGCTGATTTTATATAATATCTGTATGAACGAGCAGGATCAATATTTCCCCAGCTAACATCAGTCCATTCTTTTTCGCCTTTTTTTCTGAATTTAGCAGCTTGATACGGTGAAAGAATAGTAAATTTAATACCGTTTTCTTCCAAAACTCTTAGAGTATCATCATCAACAGCAGTTTCTGCAAGCCACATGCCTTCGGGTTTTCTGCCGAAACGGTATTCGAAATCTCTTATACCCCATTTAACCTGAGTTTGTTTATCTTCTTCATTTGCAAGAGGCATAATTATATGGTTGTATACTTGAGCCAACGCATTACCGTGACCGTTGTGCTCAGGAATACTTTCAATATCCGCTTTTATAATTCTTTCATAAGTTAAAGGTGCAAATTGCTCCATCCAGGATAAAAGAGTCGGACCAAAGTTATAACTCATGTATTCGTAGTTATTTACAACATCTAAAATTCTGTTTCTGCTGTCAACAATCTTTGAAACGGAATTCGGGTTATAACATTCTTTATTAATCCTTTCATTCCAATCATGGAAAGGTAATGCACTATCTTGAAGTTCAATAGCTTCCAGCCACGGATTTTCTCTTGGCGGTTGGTAGAAATGTCCATGTATAGTAAGAAATATATCGTTTTTTTTATTGCTCATCTCTTAACTCCGTTAATAATAAATTTATTTTGTTTCAGTCTTTGGTTTAGAAGTAATTACGGTAAATTTATCAACATCCATCCAAGGGTCACCAAGTGCAGTCGAAAATACTTTTCCCGTAAATTCAATTTCATCGCCTGAATTCAAATCAATATGTTTTTCTGCAACAGTTCTGTCAATAAATATTTTTAATTCTGAGAGGGGAATGTTATGATCTAAAACATCCGGTCTTTGAATCAAGAAAGAAATATATTTTTCAGAACTTCTCATAGCAGGCTTGTAATCAAGTCCTAATGTAGAAAACTTATCAAATTTAGCTTTTATTTTAATATTTTTATTAAGGTAAAAGTTTGGTCTTGCAACAACATCCAAAGGACTTACTGTTAAATATGATGCGGCTTGATGAGTTTGAGCTGTGGCAGCAGTATTTACCAATAAAGTATCAGATGCTGCAAATGACACCCCTAAACCTGCGGTAATAGCAAGAATTAATATCAAACCTTTTATTTTATTCATTATAATCCCCTCTTATTTAATCATTTTACAATAATATTCTATCACAATATTTATTATTTGTAACTACCCGCCCTTATAATTAAATTTTGTTGAAAAATTTAAAAAATCGTTTATAATGAAAATAACGAAAGGAGCAATTTATGAGAAAGTTTAGTAAAGAAGCTGTTACGTCAATTGGAAA
>UNSJ01000069.1 GCA_900548405.1 Candidatus Gastranaerophilales bacterium
GCAGAATCAGCAGCACAAATTGCACTTGTTAAAAAATTAATAAAATTAGATATTACAGAAACAATGAAAACTTAAGAGTTGGTGATAATTTTAATAGAGGAATTTATCTTGCAAAAGCTCCTTGGGTAATGATGTTACATGATGACGACATGCTATTTTCTAAAACATTAAAAAATATGAAAGATGATATAAATTTTTTCTCTCAAAAAAAGGGTAAACCATTAGGTGCTATTGCAACATCTTCACAAGTGTTTACATATAATAGCGATTATCCAAAAGCTCATTTAGATTTTATTAAAGAAGTAAATAAGTTTTGGTCAGATGCAAAAAGTTTAAAAAAATTCTATAAATTAACTAATAATAACATTTTATTTACTTCTCATATTGGAGGGTCTGTTCCTAGTTGTGGTGCAACTTATAATAGAGAGGCAATGCTAAATGTTGGTGGATTTAATGATGATTTTGGTATTTCAGCTGATTTAGTATTATATTATTGTATTGAAAAAGAATATAGTGTATATCAGACTCTTGATCCTTATGGTTTTTATCGTTGGGGACAAAATACTATGAGCAAAAAAGAGTCGACATATAAAACAATAAAAGATAATAACGATTTTAGAGAATATATTTTTTCAAAAAATATTTTTACTAAAATTTGGGGATTTTTCTTCAGAAGTGTAATGTATCATAGTTTTACAGCAAGATCTCTAGAGATGAGAAAAATTATTTCTGATCACTATGTTGAATATAAAGACTATGCCGATATTTATAATAAAAAACCCAATAAAATTGCTTATTGGATTTGGCGAAAAATATTTTTTAGAGCTTATCAATATCATAAAAAAATAGAAACAAGAAAAAATAAACATGAATATAAAAGACATCTAAAAAAAATAGGAGTAAAATAATGCAACAAATAAGTAAAACTTTACGCAAAGAAGCGCTATATTTATCTCATAAATGTCAAGATGGTAATTTGCAAAGCGTATTTTCTTGTCTTGATACTGTATTTGTTTTATACGATAAAATAATGAATTGGACACCACAAAAAGCTCAAGATGAAGATAGAGATATTTTTATCGTTTCAAAAGGACAAGCAACACTTGCACTTTATCCAGTTTTGATTGAAAAAGGATATTTCAAAATGAATGAAATAGCGCATGAAATTGGAAAATTTGATAGTAGATATTGTATTCAGACAGATTTAACAAAATTTGAAGGTGGAGTTGAAAATAACACAGGTTCTCTAGGTCATGGTTTACCATTTGCAGTTGGAATTGCAAATGCTAATAAAATTAAAAAATCTCCGTCAGAAGTTTATGTTCTTTGTGGAGATGGAGAATTTTGCGAAGGTACAATGTGGGAATCTTGTATTTTTGCATCTGCTAAAAAATTAGATAATTTAACAGTTATTATTGATGATAATAATTCTGTTGGCGCAATGGTAGATATAGGCGATATGCAAAGAAAACTTGAAGCTTTTGGATTTGATGTTGATGTTGTAAATGGACATAATTTAGATGAACTTGAAAAATGCTTTAAAGCATTAAAAACAAAGAAAAATGGAAAACCAAAGGCTGTTATTACAAAAACAATCAGAGGATATGGTTCTAAAACAATGATTGAAAATGATATTTGGTTTCATAAATCACCAAATAAAGAAGAATTAGAAATATTAACAAGAGAGGTTGAAGCATTATGAGAAGAGCATTTTTAAAACGTATAGCAGAAATGATTAGAAATGAAGCTGATACAACCTTCTTTACAGTTGATATTGGTATGTGGGCAATAAGAGATGTCTTAAAAGAATTTCCCGATAGATGTACTAATGTGGGAATATATGAAGATGGCATGTTTTCAATTGCAGCTGGCATGGCAAAACAGGGCTTAATTCCAACAATTTTTGGTATTCAACCATATTTAATTGAAAGAACACTAGAGCAAATTAAAATGGATTTAGCTTATCAAAAATTAGGCGTTAATGTTATTGGAACAGGAGCTGCTGTTGATTATCCAAAATACGGCTATTCTCATTATTGCGCAGAAGATGCTCATGTTATAAAAGCAATCCCAGGGTGTGAATTTATTGCACCAGGAACAGCAAAACAATTTATGCAGTTATTTAATCAAACATATAGAAATGGTCATCCAACATTTTTCAGAGTTAGCGATCATCCTAATATTCAATATGATGTTGATGTTGAATTTGGTAAGGCAAAAGTTATCCAAACAGGAACAAAAGCAACAGTAATTGCAGTGTCAATTATGTTAGATAAAATTATGGAAGTTTGTAAAGATAAAGATGTAACGGTTTTATATTACACAACTTTAGAGCCCTTTGACAAGGAAACATTGTCAAAATTCTATAATAATGGAAATATTTTAATTGTTGAACCACAATTTGAAGGAACTTTAACACACGATGTTATAAAAGCTTTTGAGGGAAAAGCTGTAAATATTCAAGAAGTAGCATTTCCACGAGAAATTTTTAGAAATTATGGAACTTATGATGAAAAAATGAAATATTATGGCTTAACAGTAGATAAAATTAAAGAAAAATTAGAAAAATTTAGAGGTTAATAATGACTTTTTATTCAAATAAAACAGTACTTATTACTGGAGCAACTGGATTAATCGGAAGTAATTTAGTTGAAGATTTAATGAAATGCGATAATATTAAACTTATTGCTTTAAGTCGTAGCGAAAACAAACTTAAAGAATTATTTAAAAAATATGAAAATTGTGAAAACTTTTCATATATTGTCCAAGATATAAAAGAGCCTTTGCAAATATCTGAAAAAATTGATGTTATTTATCACGCAGCAGGTTCAATTTCTGGTGAGATAATTAAAAATAATCCTGTTGATATTATTATGACAAATATTGTAGGAACACAAAATTGTTTAGAATTTTTAAGAAAACAAAAAGAACAAGAACATTATAATGGTAGAATTATTCTTTTTTCCTCTGCTACTGTATATGGAAATCTTGAAAATAAAGATATTACAGTAAGTGAAGATGATACACAAGTAACAGATAAATTATCATCTCCAATTGCTCCATATTCGCAAAGCAAAAGAATGACTGAAACTATTGCAACATCTTATTATAAACAATACGGTATTGATGTTGTAATTGCAAGATTTAGCTATGTTTATGGCTATTGTAAATATTATCCAAATACAGCTTTGTACAGTTTTATAAATAAAGCTCTAAATAATGAAGATATAGTCTTAAATGGCACTAAATTTGCAAGAAGAGATAATATCTATGTAAAGGATGTTATTAAATATCTTCACGTATTAAGTGAAAAAGGAATAAGTGGAGAGGCATATAATATCTCATCGAATGGTAAAGGTGATAATTTTGCAGGAATTGATGAAATTGCAAAAGTGATTGTGGATATTGTTAACAATAAACTTTCAAAAAATATAAAATTAATAAAAAAAGAATTTAACGAACGCATTTCAGGGATAGTTATGCAAAATGCGAAAACCCTTGCTATAACTGAGTTTACGGGGGGGGGGTAACTCCTCTATATGATAGCATCTCCGAAATGATTGATTTGTTTGTAATCAATGAATTGAAAGGAGGTGCAAAAATGTAAAAGAAAGGAAAAAGATGTTAAAAACAAAAATTGCGATAGTTACTGGAGCAACATCAGGTATTGGAGAAGCAACTGCAAAAGAACTAGCCCAAAATGGTACAAAAGTTGTTTTGGTAGGCAGAAATTTTGAAAAAGGCGAAAAAATCGCAAAAGAAATTGATGGTTTTTTTATAAAATGTGATGTTTCCAATGAAAATGATGTAAAAAATATGATAAATGAAACAATTGGAAAATTGGGCAAAATTGACATATTATTTAACAATGCTGGTGTAATGCTACCTTCTATGGAAATAGAAAGAATGCCTGTTGAAGATTGGGAAAAATCAATTAATATAAATTTAACAGGATGTTTTTTGGTTTCTAAATATGCAAAACCATATATTGTTAAAGAAAAAGGTACAATAATTAATAATGCTTCTATTGCAGGTTTACAACATTATGCAGCAGGTAGAAGTTATGCATATAGCGCATCAAAAGCCGCAGTAATACAGTTCTCTCATCAAATGGCAAAAAATTATGGCGAAGAAGGTGTTAGAGTAAATTGTATTTGCCCAGGAATAATCGAAACACCAATTCTAGGTGATAGAGATCCTAAGATTTATGCACAAAGAGTCCCTTTAGGCCGAGTTGGAACTCCTGAAGATGTCGCAAAAGTTGTTAAGTTTTTAGTTTCAGACGATGCAAAATATTTAACAGGTTGTGTAATTCCAATAGACGGTGGAGTTTCATTATAAAAAATACACAGGAGATAAAATGCAAATAATTAATAAAATTAAATCAACTCAAGCATATGTTAATTATGGTCGTATGTGGCCGTATGTCAAGCCGATTTGGTTTAGGGCATTAATGTCAATGCTCATTTGTATTCCAATAGGTTCATTGGATGCAGTCATAGCACTTGCACTTAAACCATATATGGATTTAGTTATGGTTGAAAAATCTATAGCTTCTCCTTGGTATATTCCTCTTGGGATTGTGGCTTTTACAGCATTGCAAGGTGCTCTAAAGTATATGTCCTCTTATCTTTCAACTTGGGTTGGAATGAAGATTACCAATGGATTAAAATTTGATTTATACAAAAAATTATTAACATTGCAAACATCTTTTTACGATAAACAAAATTCTGGGGATGTAGTTTTCCAGTTCAATAATATGGCTGACACAGCTTGCTCAGGTCTATTGAGCAATTTAAGTGTGTTTATTCAAAGAATATTTTCTTCAATTTCTTTGGTTGCAGTGTTGTTCTATAATTCTTGGCAACTAGCTTTAATTGCTGTTGTTGTATTAGGTTGTGCATTTGCACCAGTTGCTAAACTGCAAAAAATAATTAAATCTGTTATGGAAAAAACTGTTATGGCAGATTCTTCAATTATTACAGCATATAATGAAACTTTTATGGGCAATAAAACTATTACATCATATAATTTAGAACACTATGAAACTAATAAATTTAAAAATATATTGAGTAACATATTTACACTTCGTATAAAAATGGTACAAAAAACTCAATGGCTTTCTCCGTTTATGCACGTAGTGGTTTCTGTTGGTATCGCAGGTGCAATTGGCTATGGCTCACATTTAATTATGACAGAACAAATTACTAGTGGTAATTTTGTTTCATTTATTACGGCTTTAATTTTACTTTATACTCCTGTTAAAAATTTAGGGAATAACTTAAATGCTGTCCAAATGTCTTTCTTTGCTATAGAACAAATTTTTGACAAATTAAATATGGTTCCTGAAATTAGAAACAAAGAAAATGCTATTAATATGAATAGTGAACATTCTAAAATTGAATTCAAAGATATTAATTTTGAATATAATGCAAACGTCCCTGTATTAAAGAATATCAATTTTAAAGTAAAAAAAGGTGAAACAGTTGCTTTTGTTGGAAACTCTGGTGGTGGTAAATCAACCATCGTTAATTTAATTCCACGTTTTTATGACATTAAATCAGGTTCAATAACGATTGATGATATTGATATCAGAGATTACACTTTAGAAAGTTTAAGAGGAAATATTGCTGTTGTATTCCAAGACAATTTCTTATTCTCTGGAACAATTAAAGAAAATATTCTATTAGGCAAACAATCTGCAACAGATGAAGAAATAAATAAAGCAATTAAAATGGCTTATCTTGATGAATTTATCGCAACATTAAAAGATGGTGTAAATACTCAAATCGGTGAGCGTGGAATACTTTTATCTGGTGGTCAAAAGCAACGTGTTGCTATTGCAAGAGCTTTTTTAAAAGATGCACCAATAATTATACTTGATGAGGCAACATCTGCATTAGATAACAAAGCAGAAGCTATTGTTCAAAAGGCTATTGATAATTTGATGAAAGACAAAACAGTATTTGTTATAGCACATAGACTTTCAACTATTAAAAACGCAGACAGAATCGCAGTAATCAATAAAGGACATCTTGTAGAACTTGGTAATCACGAAGAACTTATGTTAATCGATGGTGGACAGTATAAAGCTTTATACGAAATGCAATTCAAAAAGCAAGAAAGTTTATTATAGTTTATCAAAATGCCTAAAAAATCTAAAAAAGTAAAAGAATACGAAAAGTAACCGAGAAAATATTGATTAAAAAGTTCTTTGCGGCAGAAAATAAGAAGATATTAACTCTAAAACAAATTGAAATTTTAGAGCTAATATCTTTGGGATATAGTAATGTAGAAATTGGAGAAATTTTATCTTTATCAATACATACTGTAATACTTATTTTGAATTAATATTAAAAAAACTCAATGCTACTTACAAGAGCAAATGCTGTTTATAAAGGATTTGAAATGGGTTATTTAATATCTCTCCAATATGATTTAATAGATAGTCCTAATTTAACTGCAAGAGAATTAGAACTTTTAAAATTATTATGCAATGGAGATAGTAATGTTAAAATTGCTAAGAAACTATCTATTTCTATACACACTTCAAGAGCTCATGTTGAATCAATTCTTAAAAAACTAAGAGTAAAAATCGAACACAAATTGCGTATTTGTGTGGTAAAAATAATGTGATTTAAATAGAAAATATTAGTATAAAATACCTCTTAAAATTAAGG
>UNSJ01000070.1 GCA_900548405.1 Candidatus Gastranaerophilales bacterium
AGAATTCAAATGTTTATTCAATTTAAAAAAAAATATCAATAAACTAAAGATTAGCAAAGGTATCTAAATAACTTTACAGCTGGGCTTTAGTAATATCAATATTGTTGCAAAACTTCTTTTAACTTTTGTAACGATTATACCCTAGAGCTAGTTCTTAAGGATTATATTTTTTAGCCATTTGTGGTATAAATAATATATAAGTAAGAATTATAGTTATATAATAATTCGTTTAAAATAAGATATGGAGGCAAAGATGTCAGTAGGACAATTCGTATTTATGTTACACAGCCACCTTCCTTACTATAGAAAAGCCGGTATGTGGCCTTTCGGGGAAGAAAACCTTTATGAATGTATGGCAGAAACTTACATTCCGTTATTGAATGCAATTGCTGAATTATATGATGAAGGCATAAAAGCTAAGTTAACTGTCGGAATTACACCAATTCTTGCAGAACAGCTTAATGACGAGCATTTAAAACACGGTTTTGTAAAATATTTAGATTCAAGAATCGAACAGGTTTCTAAAGACTTGGAAAGATATCCTGACCCTAAAGTTGCTCATTCACAACATTTGAAATACCTTGCAAAATATTATTTCGATTGGTTTACTCACATCAAAGATTCATTTATTAATAAATACGAAATGGACTTAATTGCCCAATTTAAAAAATATCAAGACTTAGGCTGCATTGAAATTACTACATCAGGCGCTACTCACGGATTTTCTCCGTTATTGGCAACTGACAGCAACCTTAATGCTCAATTTAAAGTAGGTTCTGATACAACTAAAAGATTATTCGGCAAAAAAGCTAGCGGATGCTGGCTTCCTGAATGTGCATACAGACAAGGTTACGAATATATAGGCAAAGACGGTAAAAAACACTGGAGACCTGCTATTGAAGTAACATTGCAAAACAATGACATTGAATACTTCTTTACGGAATCTCACGTGATCGAAGGCGGAAACTCTATCGGAAACAGACGCGTAATAGGTGTTTACGGTAATATTGAATATATTCCGCTTCCTGAAAGACCTGCAACAGGGTATGACACTTATTCTGCTTACTGGCTTCCTGATGCTCAAGTAGCTGTAATGGGAAGAAACGAAAGAGCAGGATATCAGGTATGGTCTGCTGCTGATGGTTATCCGGGCGACGGATGCTTCCGTGAATTTCATAAAAAAGATGCTAAATCAGGCATGCATTACTGGAGAATTACATCACCTAAAACTGATTTAGGCGACAAAATGCTTTATGACCCGGTATTGGCACTAAATAAAATTAATGAAAACTCTGACCACTATACAACATTAATTTATCATATGTTAAATGATTATAAAAAAGCGACTGGTAAAGAAGGTCTTGTAATGGTATCATTTGACACAGAATTATTCGGACACTGGTGGTTTGAAGGTGTTGAATTTATCAAACAGGTTATTAAAAAATTCAACACTTACCTTCCTGAAGTTGAAAGAATGACAGCAGGTGAATATGTTCATTCTCATCCTCCAAAAGAAGCTATTCAAATTCCTGAAAGCTCTTGGGGACAAGGCGGACATTTCTATGTATGGCAAAACCATTTGACTGAATGGATGTGGCCTATTATTCATTCTTGCGAAAAACGTATTAATGCTATTGCTGATAAATATCCTGAAGTACCTGAAGATAAGTTATTGCATAGAGCATTAAATCAACTTTCAAGAGAAAATCTGTTATTGCAAAGTTCAGATTGGCCGTTTTTGATTACAACTTGGCAGGCTAAAGATTATGCAACAGACAGATTCAGAGAACATGTTGAAAGATTTGAAAAAATCGCTGATATGATTGAAAGCGGAAATATTGATGATGCAGCTCTTAAAGAAATTGAAAGCATTGACAACTGCTTCCCAGTAATTGATTACAGAGTATATCAATCTTTGGAAGAAGGTGTTATTCCTCAACAATCAGCTAAATTAGCACCGCTTTATAAGTAATTAACAAAAACATAAAAAAGACCTGATTAATTTTCAGGTCTTTTTTTTATGCCATTACGTTCATGTTTCTATTAACATACAGTTCTGGAACAAAACTTTTAATTTGATTAAGAGAGTTTTCGTCAATATCAACAGCTTTAATAGGAACAAATTTAACTTTTTCATTAGGGACAAGTTCAAAAAAGTTAGCAAATTTTGTGTTGTAAAGTGCATTCATATTTTTTTCAGTTTCAACGACACCAAGCCATGCATCCAGAACAATATTTTCTGTTCCTCCGTCAACTAAAACAACTGTATGGTCCACATTTCGGCCGTTTCCGGTTATAACATTTGCCAGTCTGCAGTTTTCAACTCCGTTCATTTTTAATGAAAGATAAGAAAGCGAAGCATACTCACCGCAATTTAAAGCCCTTATTGATTTTGTATCATTAACTAAAGCCCTGTAATATTCAACAGGTTTATCCAAAACAGCTTCACGCATATTTCTTGTAACTTCTATTTTCTTTTGCAGCTCTCTTATACTGTTTAATATTCTTTCATGCATAAGAAGTTTATTTCTATATTTAGAGCTTACTCTTGTAGGAGATATATATGGAAAAGCTTCCTTTACACATTCACAAACTTCCTTTGCCCGGTAAACAGGGAAAGGGTTTGCACAAAAACTGCAATTGTTATAATTATTAGAAAAAGAGACTTGCATAAGTTGATAAAAGTATGTAAAAATAAAAATTGCTAAAATATTAAAAAAAATTAAAAAATACTCTTGCAAAAAAAAATTCAGCATATTATAATAAAACTTGTCGAAAGACAGTGACAAAGGGTGGGGAGCACCCCGCAGGAAATATTCCTGACAGATACCCGATATATGGGAGCGTAGCTCAGTTTGGTTAGAGCGCATGCCTGTCACGCATGAGGTCGCGAGTTCGAGCCTCGTCGTTCCCGAATTAAAAAGCCGCCAATTTATTGAGCGGCTTTTTTAATTCATGAATGATAGATGCGAGAACTCTCATTATTAAGTGTATTTTAACATGTAGTATAGGAATTTGGAACAGTTTAGGAATTCTGGTAAAGGACTTTTGAAAATTTTAGTCGGAAATGGAGTTCCGTTTATTTGTCTTCAGAGCTAATGTGTGTGTACAATGAGAAACGAAGAATACATAGATAGAAATAAATCTGATATTAAAAAGGTTGAAAAAATTCTAGCAAGCCAAAGTCAAAGGGATTTAAAGCTCTTTGTGCTCGGTACAAACTGCGGATTAAGAATTTCCGATTTGCTGGCATTAAATGTCGGCGATGTTCGCAACAAAACCCACATACAGATTGTTGAAAAGAAAACAGGGAAGTTTAAGAAATTTCCAATCAATAACAGATTAAAACCTATAATTGAAGTTTTTGTCAAGGGCAGACGGAACGCAGAACCACTATTTTTATCTCACTGGCGGCATCGGCTCGACAGGGTAGCCGCTTATTATTTAATCAGGGATGCGTGTGAAAAAGCAGGGCTACAAGAAAAAATAGGAACTCATTCTATGAGAAAAACATTTGGTTATCATCATTACAAGCAATTTAAGGATGCAGTTATCCTGCAAAAAATCTTTAGTCACTCAACCCCTCAGATAACCCTAAGATACATCGGTATTGAACAAGACCAAATCGACTACAGTTACTCCGACTTTATTATATAGTGCAAAACCCTCTCTATCAGAGACTATGCATAACATTTTATTTGCCTTACAAAATGGTTAAATTGTAATCCATTACACGCATTGAAAGACAAAATATGTATAAGCATAGAGCAACTATGACTGACAGAAGACATCAAATTCTTATTCTTATTGCAAAAGGTTACAATAATAAACAAATTGCAAGAAAAATGGGATTGTCATTAGCTAATACAAGGCTTCAAAAATGGCGTATGTATTGTTTTCTAGGTAAATTCATACCGCAATAGATGCTGTTTATATGGGATTGCAAATGGAATTATTGCATAAAAGTGATTTATGCGAAGCAATAAGAGAGGAAATCTATGACTAAGAAAGCGAAAAACATATGTACAGTTACACTTAAACAGCAGGATGTTCATATTGGTACTTTTAGACAGACACAAGATATTTTTATATAATACAAAAGGAATTGGAACCTTATAGAACATTATACAATAGAGTTTTAAAGTCAAAAATCTATACTGTAATTCTAAAACAGAAAAAGATTAAAATATGAAGCTATAAAATATCTCCGCAAAGATTTCACCTTCTTATGAAAAAAACGAACCATTCAAGTCAATACAGGAACCATCTAAAAAAGTCAGATGTATTGAAACCGACAAATATTTAAAAACTCAAGAGTTGCAAGTAATTGGACTGCTTTTGTAAGAGAAACCTATTATTGCAATATGGATTTAATCAAACAATGCTGTCGAGGCAAGCAAAAAAACATCTTACGGCTATCATTGGGAATTCGTCCATGATTGAAATAATCTTTTATAATAAAAACAAAATTCTTGTGAGTATTACTTAAGCAGGGTAATACTCACGATGAGATATAAATACTGCTAAGTTTTTAATTTTAAATTTACCCCGATTTTATTATTTATAAGGGCATAGTTTTCTGCCCTTTGTATTGCCATATATTATTACAAGCCGAAATTTAAGTTGTGTTTTTCCATAATAATTATTTGGTTAAAGTTTTGAATGGGTGCTTCCGTTCAAAATAAGAGTTCTTATGGAATTAGGAAAGGAGAATGGTTATATGACAACAGTAGAACCTATTAGAAGTATTGAGGATATTAAAAAACTGGAAAGATATTTTTCTAAAAACAGTCCAAGGGATTTATTGTTATTTACAATCGGCACAAACTGCGGTCTGAGAATATCAGATATTGTTGCATTAAATGTCGCCGATGTCCGCAATAAAAGCCATATTCAAATTATTGAGAAGAAAACAGGCAAGTTTAAAAAATTTCCGATAAACTCTAAATTAAAGCCTATGATTGAAGAATATATTAAAGGGAAACGCTTTGACGAGGCTTTATTTACAACAATATTTAAAAACAGAATGGACAGATTTGGTGCGTATTATATTCTAAAGAAAGCTTGCAAGGATGCAGGTCTACAGGAAAAAATCGGAACCCATACAATGAGAAAGACATTCGGCTATCATCATTACAAGAAGTTCAAAGATGTTGCTATGCTGCAAAAAATTTTTAATCATTCCAGCCCGATCATAACTTTAAGATATATCGGGATTGAGCAAGATCAGATTGATGAAAGTTACAATAACTTTATCTTATAGGCTGAAAACCTTTAATAGCAAGAGAGAACTTAACATTTTATCATCTTAACAATTTATTCAATTTGTGAAGACTTAAATTTCACATCTACTGAAAGTTATAATATCTCAAACAAAAACAGGAATATTGATTTATTAAGAAATGTTATGTTCTTCTGCTTTTATTGGTTTTATATACCCGAAAGCTTGTAAAATTAAGGTTTTTTATTCCACTTCACAAATTGAATAAAAAGTTAAGAGGTTGTTTTTAGGAAGTGATGAAACTCCAAAAAAACTAAAGGTATGTATGCGGATAATTATACAAGCTGGCGATAAAGGAACAAGATTAGAAGGTAATAGGTGAGAAAATGAAACTCTTTGAAAAAATAAAAATTAGATTAAAAAATGGAAAATCAACTCAATTTCGGATTTGTGATATACCTGTGCTACAAATAAGTGAAGCGAAAGGCAAAAAAAAGATTATATTACCATTTTTTAATAAACACGAAATTAACAAAAATACTCCCGTATTTTATCTAAAAGTTAACAGTCAGGCAGATTATTTATTTTTATGCTTACAACATTGGATTAAAGTAATAGATTCAATCGGGGCTGATTACTATATATTGTGTGATAATAAAAAAATTGAACGAAATATTTTAAAGAAAATTATATTTCCAAACAGCAATATTAAATTTATAAAAAGTTGCCGAGGAAAAGAACTAAAAAAATATGTTGATAGGATTGCAACAAAATACTGGAAAAAAGCTGCGTATGCACACTTAACAACATTTTTGCATGCTAAAAATAACAATATCCACTCTTTTTGGAACATAGATGCGGATGATACTACTTTTCTTGTTAAGCCTGAACGATGTGTTCAAATATTAAATACTGTAGAAATATATGCAAAAGAAAACAACATAGATGCATTCTCCTTTGATATGTGGAATTCAAGGACAAAAAATATACATTGGTCATTTGGAATAACATATACTCAGATGAATAAAGATTGGTTTAAAATTTTTGAAGATAATTACAAACTCACATGGAATGAAAAATATTCTTCTTATCTTGCAGAATGGAATGTTGATTTCTTTTTTACCCACCTGAGAGATGTAAAAGCTGCAAACATTGGACACTTTTATGTAGATAATTTGATGTTTAT
>UNSJ01000071.1 GCA_900548405.1 Candidatus Gastranaerophilales bacterium
ATAGTGATATATTACATCACAATTATAATGGAGTTTGTATGAAAGAAATGAGAGCTTTTACCCTTGCTGAAGGTGCTACGCATGTAGTTAAGTTTAAAAGTCTTAGCAAATATGGGTTTACTCTTGCTGAAGTATTAATTACCCTGGGGGTTATCGGTGTAGTGGCTGCACTTACTATGCCAAGTGTTATGAGCAACGTAAGAGAGCTTGTAATTAAAAATCAATTTAAAAAAACTTATTCTGTAATATCAAATGCTTTTAAAAAAGCAGAAGCTGATTTAGGATATGCACCATATTGCTTTTACTGGAAGCAGAATCCATACGGGGCTGCTAAATGTGTGAATTATAATGATGCCGGTAACTGTACAAAGTATGAAATGGCTGACGGTTCAAGTCTTCCCGGAGACTATAACGGACCGCGTGAGAATTGTTCGGATTTAGGTAATGCAGTTATTAAAAATTTAAATATTGTGAAAACATGCAATGGTAATGCTTATCCCGGATGTATCCCTGATTATGCCGGAAATGACACAATTAAAAAATCAAATAATGATACTATGAATGATTATGACATAAATAAAGCAACGTCAGGTTGTGGTTCCTGGAGAAAGTCTAACATTTTAAATTCAAATAGAGCATATGTCTTAGCTGACGGTCAAATAATTCTAAGTTATGGTACGACATTTTCGCCTACTATTTTTGCAATTGATGTAAACGGTAAAAAAGGACCTAATAAATGGGGTTACGATTTATTTGAATTTTCAACCGCAGGTTCTATGAACATGCCTTTAACAATAGATTACGGCAGATGCAGTGTTATAGACAAAGGTGGAAAATCAACCAAAAATATGCTACTTGAGGTTAATAAATAATCTATATTTATGACAACTTTAACTTGATATGGTTTCAAAAATTTGTTATAATGTTAATAACGAAAGGAGCAATTAATGAGAAAATTTAGTAAAAAAGCTGCTACGTTATTTGGAGAAAATATGACAAAGCTCCAATGTAACGGGTCAAGCGGCTACGGTTGCGGGGGGGGGGCAGACTTTTAAGCTCCGCCCAAGCGTTTTTAGAGGGTTGTAAAAATAATAAAACCTGTTATAATAGTGATATATTACATCACAATTATAATGGAGTTTGTATGAAAGAAATGAGAGCGTTTACTCTTGCTGAGGTATTGGTCACACTTGGTATTATTGGTGTGGTTTCAGCTATGACAGTTCCGTCTTTGATGCAGAATTACCAGCGTCAAAGCTATGTTACGCAGTTGCATAAGGTTTATAATGAAACTAATCAGGCTTTAGTTCAGTATATTAATGAGAGTAATGCCATTAATCTGTCGGAAGCAGGTTTAAACTCCAATGCTGCTGCAGAAACTTTTATGAAAAAGTATTTTCGAATTGTGCAAACTTGCGACTCAACGGCAAACTGCTTTTCTGATAATTACAAATCATTATCAGGTGCTGATTACAGTGGTGTTATGGATAAAAATGTAAAAGCTTTTATTTTAGCTAACGGAGCTTCTATAAGATTTAATTATGCTAAATCAGGTGATAAATTATATAATGTTGCTGTTGATATTAACGGGCTGAAGGGACCTAATATTCACGGTCGTGATTTGTTTTTTATGTTTATATATAATAACGGATTAATTGATGACAGAGGCGAATCAGCTCCTATGACAGAAGATGCAAGAAATACTGCATATGAGGAGAAATGTCAAAAAGTTTCGAATATAGGCGGCTGTTTTGGAAAAATATTAAATGATAATTGGGAGATGACATACTGATTTAAAAAGTGATTCAGGTTTAACCTTACAAGGCTATAAACAAAACTTTTGTTTATGTTATTCTAGGACTATGAAAAGGGCTATTTATGTTATCTTGGTTTTAATTGCGGTCTTAGCTATTGCAAAGGCTTGTCTGAGGGCAGATGTGCCTGATGCCGAACGCCCTAAGCTTAGACCTAAAGCAGAAGTTCTTCATGATTATTACCCTTATTCACCTGAAAACGTAACAATAAACGGAACTGACTATATTCAATCACAAGCTCCGATAGGAAAATTCGGGGGAACTTTTGTTTCGTCAACTATTGGTGAAGGTCCTAAGACTTTTAATCCGTTCAATTCAAAGGACAATATTTCATCGCAAATGTCTGATATTATGTATGACGGGCTTGTTACAACTCATCCCGTTACGGGAGAAACTATTCCCAAGCTTGCAAAATCTTATCAAGTAAACGGAAACGAATATATTATAAAACTTAGAAAAGGTATTAAATGGTCTGACGGAAAACCTATTACGGCTGATGATGTTGTATTTACATGGCAGAATATAATATTCGACGGTTTCGGCAATACATCAGTGCGTGATTCTATAATTATTGACGGAAAACTTCCATCAGTTCAAAAAATAGATGATTATACGGTTAAATTTGTTACGCCAAAGCCGTTTGCTCCGTTTTTGAGAATGCTGTCTTCTCCGATAGCACCAAAACATGTTTTTGAACCTGCTGTTAAAAAGGGGAAATCTTACTTTGAGGGTTTCTTATCTACAAATACTAATCCCAAAAATTTTGTAACATCGGGCGCATTTAGGCTTAAAGAATACGTTCCGGCACAGCGTGTGGTTTTTGAAAGAAATCCTGATTATTACTATATAAATAAAAATAATGATAAGCTTCCGTATCTTGACAAGTTAATATATCTGATTGTAGGTGATATAAACAATCAGGTTTTAAAATTCGAAGGCAGCGAACTGGATGAAATAAGTTTGCAGGGTGCAAATGTAGCGCGTTTTAAAGAAATGGAAAAACATTCTGATTTTACCGTTTACAATATTGGACCCGCAACAGGTACGATGTATCTTGCAATGAATATGAATAACCGCAAAGATGATAAAGGTAAGTATTATGTTGATACCAAAAAGCAGTTATGGTTTCAGGATAAAAATTTTCGTCAGGCGGTAGATTATGCATTAGACAGAAAAAATATGGTATTTAATATTGCAAACGGTTTGGGAGAACCTCTTTTTACACCGGAAACTTTAAACTCTATATTTTTAAATAAAGACTTAAAAGCTTATGATAAAGATTTAAATAAATCTAAAGAGCTTTTAAAAAAATCAGGTTTTTACTGGGATAAAGCAGGACACCTGATTGACAAATTCGGTAATCATGTTGAATTTGACTTATACACAAATGCAGGGAATACCGAACGTGAAGCTATTGGTGTTATGGTCAAACAGGATTTGGAAGATTTAGGTATGAAAGTTAATTTTAAACCTATTGAATTTAATTCTCTTGTAAATAAACTTATGGCAACCCTTGATTGGGATATGGTTATAATGGGATTTACAGGGTCGCCTCTGGAACCTAACGGAGGCAAAAACGTATGGCTTTCCGATGGAACTCTGCATATATTTAATCAGAGATTGGAAAAAGATTACAACAGCAAAAGATATCCTTTTGAAAGCCGTCTTGATTATCTGTATACACAAGGAGCATTGGCTGTAAAATTTGAAGACAGAAAAAAATATTACGATGAATATCAGGCTATTGTATATGATGAAAAACCGCTGATATATATTTATTCGCCGATTGTAATTGTTGCAATTAGAGATAAATTTAAAAATATTTATCCGACAAGTCTTGGCGGTGTAACGCATAATATTGAAGAAATTTATGTGGAGGAAAGCAAGTAGTGGAAATCTTAAAATATATTTTAAAAAGAATACTTCAGACTATACCGCTGCTTATTATTGTATCGTTAATAAGCTTTTTCATAATCCGTTTGTCGCCTGTTGACCCGCTTGCCGAGTTGAGATTAAATCCTTCTGTATCAAAAGAAACACTTCAAAAAGAAACAGAAAGATTAGGTCTTGATAAACCGATTATCGTACAGTATGCAAAATGGGCGAAATCTTTTGTAAAAGGAGATTTAGGTATTACATCCAATGGAGAGAAAGTCAGTACGAAGTTAAAAGAAAGAATTCCAAATACATTACTTTTGACAACAATTGTAATATTTTTATCGTGGATTGTTGGTGTGCCTTTGGGCATACTTGCTGCTGTATTTTGGAAAACTCCTTTTGACAGATTATTGACGGTTTTAACAAGTGTGGGAATGGCAATTCCGTCATTCTTCTTTGCTGTTTTACTTTTGATATTTGCAGTTAAAACAGGTTGGTTCCCCGTCGGAGGGCTTACAAGCTCTAATTTTATGGAAATGACTTTTGGGCAAAAAATTTGGGATGTAACTCACCACCTCATACTTCCTGTTACGGTTTTGTTTACTCTTTCTCTTGCTGGACTGCAAAGACAAATGAGAGCAAATCTGCTTGATGTTTTAGACAGTGATTATGTGAAATTCGCACGTGCTAAAGGTTTAAGCGAGTTTAAAGTGATTGTAAAACACGCTTTAAGAAATGCTGTTAACCCTTTGATTACACTGTTGGGATTTGAGTTTGCAGGTTTGTTAAGCGGTGCTGCATTAACAGAATACGTTTTTCAATACCCCGGTTTAGGAAGGTTAATTCTTGAAGCTGTTTTGCGTTCTGATATTAACCTTGTAATGGCATCTTTAATGATGGGGGCAATTATGCTTGTTGCAGGCAACCTTATTGCTGATATTCTGCTGATTATTACTGATCCGAGAATCAGGGGAGGTCAGGCATGATTAGAGAGTTGTTTAAACAATTATGGAAAGATAAATTTGCAAGAATTGCTCTTATTGTTTTGGGGCTGATTTATTTTGCATTACTTTTTGCTGATTTTATAGCTCCTTATACTAAGGATTTTTCAGACAGAACAATGGCGTATGTGCCGCCTTCAAAGATTTTTACGATTGATGAAAACGGTAAGCTTTCAAGACCTTACACTTATAATTACAAAAGAGAATTTGACAAAGATGAACTAAAAATAGTTTATACTCTTGACAGAAGTAAAAAACATTATGTGAAATTTTTTGCCAAAGGTCAGCCGTATAAATTTTTAGGCTTAATCCCTATGAAACGTCACCTTGTCACTACCGATAAAGATGGAAGGCTTTTCCTTTTAGGAACAGATATAAACGGTCGTGATGTATTTTCAAGGCTGCTTTTCGGCGGAAGAATTTCTATGACAATAGGATTTTTGGCGCTGTTTGTACTTTTCCCGATTGGACTTCTTTACGGCGGTATCGCCGGTTACTTTGGCGGAAAAGTCGATACGATTATGATGAGATTTGCAGAAGCTGTTATGTCAATTCCGAGTTTTTATCTTTTGATAATTCTCGCATCAATTCTGCCTTCGGGTATGACCAGTATCCAAAGGTTTATGCTTATTGTTGTAATACTTGCGCTGATTGGCTGGGCGGGATTTGCGCGTGTGGTTAGAGGTATGGTTTTATCGGTTAAAAATCAGGAATTTGTTCAGGCTGCAAAGTCAATCGGGGCTTCGAATTTGAGAATTATAATAAAACATATTCTTCCTCAGACAACAAGTTTTGTTATAGTTGCAATGACGTTATCAGTTCCTTCATACATTTTGTCAGAATCAGGCTTAAGCTTTTTGGGGCTTGGAATTCAGCAGCCTGATGCAAGCTGGGGGAATATGCTTAAAGAGGCACAGGAATATACCAATATTATTTATCGTCCTTGGCTTCTTACTCCGGGATTTTTAATTTTTATTGCTGTATTGGCATTTAACCTGATTGGTGATACAATAAGGGATGTATTGGATCCTAAAAGTAAAGTCAGATAGGTTTTGATATTTATTTGCGGGAAAAATTGGAGAGAAAATGGATTTTTCAACTGTTGGAAATATATTTGATTACAGCATATTTTTAAGAGTGCTTTCATCCCTTTTGTTAGGCTTTGCAATAGGACTTGAACGCGAGATGACAAATAAGTACGCAGGTTTAAGAACAAATATACTTGTTTGTCTTGGTGCGTGTATATTTACTATAATTTCTATTTACGGATTTCCTGAAGTCTCCGTAACAGGCGATGAACTCGGTACACGTGATACAGCCCGTGTTGCGGCTCAAGTTGTTACAGGTATTGGTTTCATAGGCGGCGGAACAGTTTTGCGTCACGGTGCAACTGTTTTCGGGCTGACAACTGCTGCTACACTTTGGGTATCTGCAGCAATCGGTATGGCTTGCGGGGGAGGAATGTATGGACTTGCACTCGTTTCTACAATTCTTTCTATTATCGTTCTTGTATCTGTACGTTTATTTGAAAAAAATGTTTTGATTTGCAGTACAAA
>UNSJ01000072.1 GCA_900548405.1 Candidatus Gastranaerophilales bacterium
GGCTGTGGGGCGGGATGATGCCATATAATCAGCTTTTTCATTCAATTTTTTGATAAACTCATCTCTTGAAAGGTTTTCTTTTGCAAGCTCCTGAGCGTAAAGCACAACCCCATGTGCGCCTGCAACCCCGATAGCCGGAGCTCCTCTTACTATCATTGTTTTAATCGCATCATACATTCCCTGACCTGTTGTAATATTTACATATTCAAAGTGTTCGGGAAGTATTGTCTGATCCACCATTTTTGAGTAGTTATCAACCCATTCGATTGTTTTAATTTTTGAATGAAATTCTGCCATATATCTTTCCTTTTCTTATTTGTAGTTTTTAATAAAATCAATTACATAAAAAGTTAAAAATCCTGTAAAAGCGTTAACAGTAGCGCTTAAAACTCCCATAAATACGGATAAAACTATTAGAATAAATGCATTAGCATCGTTCAGCATCAATCCTATGCCGTAATTAGATGCAATGTGGAAAAATTTCATTAATAAAATCGAAGCAGGGATAAAAATAATCGAAAATCCCATATATGAAATAAAACCTGACAGCGCACCCGTGATAATACTGTCTTTAATTGAAGTCAGTGACAGGCATTCATATTTTATTAATATCCATATAACTAAAGGTGCAATAAAGCATATTAAAAATATAAATGAAAATGTACCGATAAACGGGATAAGAGTAATTACACCGAGCAAGGCTCCGAAAAATACGCTCAAGATAGATATTTGTCTTAAAAGTATGTAATCAATATTCATAAATTTTATTTTAACACAACCGACCTTGTATGACAAATTGCAATTGCAATGGAGTCTACCGTATCATCAAGTTTAGGGAGGTTTTCTACTCCGAGTGACAATTTAACCATTTGCTCCACTTCTTTTTTATCGGCGCGTCCGTAACCCGTTAAAACCTGTTTAACCTCCATTGGCGTGTATTCATAAATTGGTATGTTAAATTTTTCAAGCACAGTAAGGATTACGCCTCTGGCATGGGCAACAGGCATAACAGTTGTCTGGTTTCTAAAGAAGAAAAGTTTTTCAATTGCAGCAGTATCCGGTTTGTACTTGTCAACAATGATATTCATATCCTCAAAAATCTCTAAAAGTCTTGCGGATTCACGTGTCCCTTTTTTGGTTTGGATTGAGCCTGAATGCAAAAGCACAGAGTCTTTTCCGTCATATTCAATAACGGAATACCCTACTATTGCCATTCCAGGGTCTATGCCTAAAATCTTCATAGGAGTATTATAGCACAGTTTGTTTTTGAATTAAGTATTGTTGAATAAGTGAAATATCATTTTCTATATCATCTAATAATACTTGAAAGCACCTCATAGCAAGTCCTATGCTTTTGCTGTCCATACCATTAATGCTTGCTTTAGAAAGACATTCAAAAAGCCATCTGATATTGGTAAGTTTTTCTTTGATATTTTCGGAAATTTTTATTACTTCTTCTTTGTTTGTCACAGCATTTCCTTAATGTTTGTTTAGTTATACTAAATATTATTTGGTATAATTATATGTTATATAATAAAAATTGTCAACATGAAGATATACTGTACAATGTTGATTATGTTAGATATTAAAGCTGAGATAAAATCATATATAGCAAGAGAAGGCACCTCTCTTATTAAAGTTATGAATGAACTTAATAAGAAACAAGCTATAAAAACTGGTGTGAGTAATATTTCTCTAAAAATGAAAAAGGGAACAATTACTTTTAACGAAGCTCAATATATCTTTGACCATTTAGGTTACAAAATTACTATCGAAAGAAAATAGAGTTTTAATAATATTGCGTTTTATGTATTTTGATTATATACTAATGGTTGGGTAAGTTCCCTTATCATTCCTCAACACACGCTAATTTTGAAGAAATTGGTTGGAAGGAGGTGATAATATGAAAAAAGAGATAATAAAAAATGTCCTATTGCTGCTAGGACATCTTTTACAAATTATTTCGCTTTTCATTTAGGGAATGAAGAAAGACTTTAAGAGTGACGACCTCTTAAGGTCTTTTCCCTATATTTTAATTATAACATATTTTTTTATTTATTCAACCCTTAAGTTTTCTTCCAAGTGACAAGCCTGCAGGAAGCGGAAGCACAACGTTTTCGTAATCAGGATGAGCATTGATTGCATCTATAAAAGGTTTACATTTTGCCTCATGCGACAATACATTGTCACAAGCTATTATTCCGCCTTTTTTTAAATGTTTGTCTATAAGTTCAAAATATTTGATATATTCTGATTTGTTTGCATCCACAAATGCCAAATCTATTACATAATCTTCTGGTAATTCTTCCAGAAGCTCACAAGCTGAACCCTTTAGCGTAGTTATTGCATCGTCAACTTTACAGATTTTAAAGTTTTCTTTTGCAATATCCAATCTCTTATCCCAAAATTCTATTGTTGTAAGATGTCCGCCTGTTTCTTTTGCAGCTTTTCCGAGCCAAACACCCGAATAGCCGTTTGAGGTTCCTACTTCAAGAATATTCTTAGCTTTTTCTGCTTTTATAAATGTGTATAAAAATTCTGCCGTAACCCTTGAGATATTCCAAAATTGTTTTTGTGTTTCTTCTAAATTGTTTAAGACTTCTTCTGTTGTGTCATCAAAATATTTTTTCATACTATTTGTTTATCTTTTTAACCTTTTCTGTTGCAACTATTGAACTTGCAGGAATATCAATAGGAATTGATTTTAAAACTTTGTTTGTTCCCAAATCAAAAACTGTATACAATGAAGCTTTTGTGTCAGTAATCAAAGCAATATTTGTACCTTCAATATGATAAATTTTTGTTGAAAAACCGTTGGTATTTAAGTAAATAGAATCGGTTATCATATCTGTTTTTGCATCAATCACCTGAATTGAATTGTCGCCTGCTCCCAGAACATAAATTCTGTCATGGAATGCAAGCATATCAATTGGTTTTTCGCAAACTTCTGTTTCGCCTATCAAGCCTATTGTATCGTAATCAATGATTGCAAGTCTGTTTTTGGTTCTGCTTGTTAAATAGATTTTGTTATTTGTATAAAGAATTTTTGAAACATTCGGAAATTTTCCGATTTCTTTCAGCAAATAATTGTTATCAAGTTCAATTGCCCATATTTCACGTGTCTTTTTGTCATAATAAAAAAGCTTTGAACCGTCATCGCTCAATGTAAGTTTTTCACACATTCCGCTTATTCTGATTTGTTTGGTTAAAGTCATTGTTTCAAGGTTAACCATATAAATGCTTGAGTCTTCAGCACTTGAAACGTATGCTATTCTTTTGTTTTTATCAATTAAAATTTCATCAGGCTGTGTTTTTGTATAAATCTGTTTGATTATAGAGTCATCAGCAAGAGAAATAACATCAATTGAAGGTTTATCATAAGAGGTTACGAGTAGAAAATCTTCATAAGCTTTCATTGATATAGGAATATTGTTCTGCGCCAGAGAATATTCCGGAGTTTTAGCCCCGATATTTAAAACCTGAATGTTTTTTGAATAAGGTGATGATACATAGAAATTCTTGTATTTTAATTGAGGAATTTGAGATAATGTTTTTAAAGTTGAACCTGAAATTTTTTCTACTTTAGGTGTAACGTTTTCAACTCTGATTCCGGGATCATCAACTGTTTTAATTTCAAGGTTTCCTATTATGCCTTTAAGGTTTTCAGGAATAATAAGCCCTTTAGGCACCAGCATATCTTGCGGGAGAAGCCCTGAACGAAGTTCAACGGGAGGGTTAGCCATTTTATAAATAGTTTTGTTGCCGTGAGTATCTGTTAAAACTTTTAACAGTACAAAATCGTTATTGAAAATCACAACATTAGGTTTTGCCGCTAAAGTTTTGTTGGCAGGATATGTTGCTTTTATCTCCAGCTTGTCGGTATTAACTATTCTTGCAGGAAATAAAGGAAGGTAAAGCGTATTGTCGGGAAGTATAATAACTCCGTCAAATCTGAAATTCGTTTTAGGGTAATCATTACTTACAAAATTTCTTACATTATCAGGGATTTGGGCTGCAAACACAGGTGCAGACAGCGAAAGCAATATTCCCAAACAAATTAATGATTTACGCATTGTTAAATACTCCCTTAACTTTATCAATTATAGATGATTGTTGAGCTTTTTCTTTTTTGTTATTTTGAATTTCATATAATTTTCTGTAAAGTGTTTTTTCTTCATCAGAAAGTTTTACAGGTGTTTTAACCGAAACAACAACAATATGGTCCCCTCTTTGAGAAGGTCTTGAGATAAACGGAACGCCTGCATTTTTAATTTTTATAGAGTTGCCGCTTTGAACCCCTGCATGAACTGTAATTTTTTGTTCACCGTCAAGCGTTTTAACAACAACGTCATCGCCAAGAGCTGCTTGAGCAGGTGAAATATCAAGTCTTGAATACACATCGTTTCCGTCACGTTTGAAGTATTCGGAAGGCTTCACATGAAGCACTACAAACAAATCGCCTGCACGTCCGCCGTTTGTACCCGCATCGCCTTCACCTGAAACACGGATTTTAGACATATTGTCAACGCCTGCTGGAATTTTAATATTAATTTTCTTTTCTTTTTCGATTTTACCGTGTCCTTTACAAGCTTTGCAAGGATTTGAAATTTTCTTACCTTTACCGTGACAATCAGGACAGGTAACAATTTGTGCAAATGAACCCAAAGGAGTTCTTGTGACTTGCTGAACCTGACCTGAACCGTGACAAGTCGGGCAGGTTACAGGTTGAGAACCTTTTTCGGCACCTGTGCCGCCGCAAGAAGTACAAGTTTCAAGGTGGTCAAATTTAATTTCTTTATCAGTGCCAAAAACAGCCTGTTCAAAATCAACTTCAATATCAAGTCTTAAATCATCGCCTTCAACAGGAGCATTGGGGTCAGGTCTTCCGCCAAAGCCGAAACCGCCCATACCGCCGAAAAATGAGTTAAATATATCATTCAAATCGCCAAAACCGCCTGCAAACGGACCGCCTGTATCAAAACCTGCGTTTTGAAGTCCGTCTTCGCCGTAACGGTCATAAGTTGCGCGTTTGTTATCATCCATCAATGTTTCATAAGCTTTTCCAAGCTCTTTAAATTTCTCCTCTGCATCGGGAGCTTTGTTTACATCGGGGTGTAATGTCCTTGCTTTTTTTCTGAAAGCTGCTTTTATTTCTTCCTTGCTCGCTTCTCTCGAAACCTCAAGTATTTCGTAGTAATCAGTCATTTATATTAATTCTTCCCTATTCTTTGCATACTAAAAAGCAGCAGCCGAAATTATTCAGCTGTTGCAACGTTTACGAGTGCAGGTCTTAAAACCTTGTCACCCATTTTATATCCCTTTTGTAATTCATTAATAATTGTGTGTTCAGGATGTTCTGATGTCGGTGTCTGCATAACCGCATCGTGGAAATTCGGATCAAATTCTTTTCCTTCTGTTTCGATTGCTTCTAGTCCGAGTTTTGTAAGTACATCCATAACCTGTTTGTGAACAAGATTAAAGCTGTCTTTTACTGTTTGGCAATCTTCAACGTTTTCAAGAGCTTTTTCTCCGCGTTCAAAATTGTCTAAAACTTCTATCATTTTTTTCAATGCATTTTCAGCACCGTATTTTAAAAGATCTTCTCTTTCATGAGCCTGTCTTTTGCGATAATTATCAAAATCTGCAGCAAGTCTTAAATACTGCTTGTTTAATGTATCATATTTTTCCTGAAGTTCATTATTTGCTTCATTCTTATCTTCGGCAGGTGTGTGTTCCTCCTGCGGCTGGTTTTCAGAATTTATGTTTTCGTCTAAGTTTTCCGGATTTTTAAACGGATTGTTATTATGATGCTTGTGTGACATTTTCTCTACCTCTTAATAATATTATTATAATTTATCAAGATAAATTAACAAGAAAAATTTATTATTTTTTAATAATTAGGAATACGTTTTTATATTATTGTAGCCCTTTAAAACTGCCCCCATATATAAAGCTCCGTTTTTTACATATTGAGGATTATGAAGAACTTCGCAAATACCGTCTTCCGCGTCAAAGAGTTTTTCTTCATCTTCTTCTGAAAGTTCTATGTTTGGGTCATTCATGTATAAATCAAATTTTTCTGCCAAATCTGTCCCTTCGAGTAAATCCAACCTGCCTGCTGA
>UNSJ01000073.1 GCA_900548405.1 Candidatus Gastranaerophilales bacterium
TTCCTGCTTTAACGCCGTAAGACTTGATTAAATCTATAATTGCCTGAACATCATTTACTGCTTCATAATGAAAAGTTAAAATATCAGCTCCGGCTTTTGCAAAAGCTTCAATGTATTTTTCGGGATTTTCAATCATTAAATGAACATCAAGCGGTATTGATGAAACTTTCTTTATTGAAGCAACTACCGGAACACCTATTGTAATATTAGGTACAAAATGACCGTCCATTACATCTACATGAAGCCAATCAGCACCTGCGTTTTCTACAAGTTTTATATCTCTTTCAAGATTTGCAAAATCTGCCGACAAAATTGACGGTGATATTATTGTTTTTGACATCCTGTTACTCCTAAAACTTTACAAGCCGCATAAGCCGCATGCTGTTCCGCTTCCTTTTTCGACTTTCCCTCCCCGCTTGCTAGAACTTGATTATTATAAGACACTTCTACTACAAATACTTTGTTATGATCAGGACCTGACTGATTTACAAGCTTGTAAACAGGGATTTCTTTATTTACAGACTGTGTATATTCTTGCAGAAGCGCTTTGGCATTATATTTCTCAAAATTTTTGTCTACTTCTTCAATATATTTAATTAAAACTTTTTCCAAAAATTTAACAAGTTCATAAAACTTTCCGTCAAGATAATACGCTCCCAAAACCGCCTCAAATACACAGGCACATATTGATTCAAGCTTACGAAATCCTTGTTTTTCTTCATGCCGCCCCAATATAATTAAATCGCAAAGCCCGATTTCATTGGCAATTTTATTTAAAGTAACGTCGGCAACTACAATGGAACGAATTTTTGAAAGCTCACCTTCAGGATATTCAGGATATTTTTTAAATAATATATCAGAAGTTATAAGCTTTAGAACAGCATCGCCAAGAAACTCCATTCTCTCATAACTTTCAGTAAAGCTTAACTCATTTTCTTTAGTATACGACGGATGAGTAAGAGCTTTTTTGAAGAAATCAGTATTATCAATTTTTATACCGTAAATTTCTTCTAATTTTTTCATCTAAAATAATCCCTTTAAATAATTCATAATATCATTTGAGAATATAAAATATTTACAGAAATAAAACATAACAGGGATAGTAAATACAAAGCTGTCTGTTCTGTCCAAAAATCCGCCATGTCCCGGTAATAAATTTCCAGAATCTTTAACACCGGCATCACGTTTAATAAGTGACTCGCATAAGTCGCCTATTTGAGCAAATACAGTACAAATTAAACCTGCAATTACAGACAAATACCATTCAACTCCAATAAAATATCCGACAATTAAAGCTCCGGTAACAGCACATATTGCACCGCCTACTGAACCTTCTATTGTTTTATTCGGACTTATTACAGGAGCAAGTTTATGTTTTCCACACCTTGTACCTGCATAATAACAGCCTACGTCTGTTAAAAGTATTGCAGTGAACATCATTACAACAAAACCTAATCCGTCATTATATTGTTCTGAACTAATATCTCTTAAAAGCTGCAAATGCAAAGGGAAATAACCGCAATATACAAAACCTAAAATAGTAGTGGATACATTTGCAATATACGGCTGCCTTCCTCTGAAAAGCACCCACAAAAATGCTGCAAAAGTGCATAAAGTCAATGCAAGAGCAACATATTCGGTTCTGTCAAAATAAGTAATAATTGCAAGCAAAGCCTCTGAGGCAAGCATAATTTTAAGGCTCGGATAAAAACCTTTGTGTTCAAGAATTTTCACATATTCTTTGGAAGCAAAGAATATTACAACAGCCAAAAGACCTAACAGAGCTATCCCGCCGAGCATTATACATACCATTGCGATTGAGCCCATTATAAAACCTGTCAGCATTCTTGTAGCGTTTTTATTCAAGCCTTTAAATTCCATTATACTGTCATAACCTCTTTTTCTTTGTCTGCAACTGATTTGTCAATAATACCTGTATATTTGTCAGTTAATTTTTGAATTTTATCCTGGTTATCTTTTACTAAATCTTCCGGAAGATTTTCGCTTTTTTCCAGCTTTTTCAAATCATCTGTCATATCACGACGAACATTTCTTACTGCTACTTTAGCTTCTTCACCAAGTTTTTTAACATCTTTTGCAGTTTCGCGTCTTCTTTCTTCAGTTAAAGGAGGAAATGCTAGTCTTATACAAATACCGTCACTGTTAGGAGTAATTCCGATTTCAGCTTTGATAATTGCTTTTTCAATTTCTTTTAAAATAGATTTATCATAAGGAGTAATAACAAGTGTTGTTCCGTCTTGAACAGTAACCTGAGACATTTGTCTTAAAGGAGTAGGTGCACCATAATAATCAACTACAACTTTATCTAAAATCATAGGATTAGCACGTCCTGAACGAATAGAGCCGAATTCTCTGTGTAATTGGCTGATTGCTTTTTCCATTTTTTCTTCGCCGAACAAAAACAGTTCATCTAAAGCTTCTGACATTTTTTTCTCCTTTTTATTAACTTATGTATGTACCTATTTCTTTGTTTTCAAGTATTTCAACAATACCATTTTCTTTTTCAAAATCAAATACCACAATTGGTATATTATTCTGTTTACACAAAGCACAGGCTGATGTATCCATTACTTTTAAACCGTTAATAATAATATCATCGTAAGTAATTTTTTCTAATCGTTTAGCGTTGGGATTAGTTTTTGGATCATCAGTATAAACCCCGTCAACACCGTTTTTCGCCATTAACATTGCTTCCGCATTAATTTCAGATGCTCTCAATGCTGCTGCTGTATCTGTTGTAAAGAACGGGTTACCTGTTCCTGCCGCAAAAATAACCACTCTGCCCTTTTCAAGGTGTCTTATTGCTCTGTGTCTGATATAAGGCTCTGCAATTTGGTTCATTGCAATTGCACTTTGAACACGGCATGGAACTTTCATCTGATTTAAAGCGCTTTGCAATGCAATAGCATTCATAACAGTTGCAAGCATTCCGACATAATCACCTGAAGCCTGATCCATACCCAATTTAGCACTGTTTTTCATCCCTCTGAATATATTGCCGCCACCGACTACAACAGCTACTTGTGCACCTAAATCTCTTGCCTTTTTAATTTCTTCAGCAATCATTTTTATCGGTTTTTGGTCTATACCGAACTGCTGCTCACCTAAAAGTGCTTCTCCGCTAATCTTTAACAGTATTCTTTTATATTTTAAATCCATTGGATACACCCTCTTTTTACTGACATCAGAGGCTAAAGCCTCCGTTTTTCTAATCGTAGCGCAAAATATCTCCCTTGTAAAGTGATTTAGCACACATGTAAAACTCTTTTTGTTACAGATTGTAAAGAAGAACATCTCACCTATAACGCCCACACAGCAAGCGTTTTAGAAATTAGTATATATTTTTTAAATAAAAATTAGCACTTTTTAAAATCAAATTGTTTTTATTTAGATATAAGCGAACTATTTCATTTTAAAGAAAAGGAGAATATATGGCTCGAGTATTAATTTCTATGCCTGAAGAATTTTTGAACAGAATTGACCAGGTTGCAGATGGAGAGAATCGTTCACGCAGTGAATTAATTAGAGAAGCATTGCGAACTTACATCTACAAACAAAAAGTTCGTGAATCAACCACAGCAACAAGAAATGCTGAGTTGTTGGAATCGCTGTTGGAATAAAAAAAGCTGGAAATTATAGAAGCCTCCGATTTATGTCGGGGGCTTCTTAATGTTTGCGTAAAATAACTTCACAAACTAGCAAAAAAATATTTGATGTTTTTTTATAAATAGTGTATTATTGGCAACAGAGGTGTGTATGAAAGAAGTTAAGTATGTTCTTCCGCAAAAATCAAGTTTAAAACAGTTAAAGGTCAGCGATATAGAATTAGATTTGCCTGATTTAAAAAATATCACAGAATCAAAAGCTATTGCTATTGCAAAATGGCTTATGAATTGGATTGATAACGATTCCAATGTAAAGCCTAACAGCCTTTTACCTTCTAAACCAGATTTAGCATATCTTCTGGGTGTCAGCATCGGTACAATTCAAAATTCACTTCGTTATATTGAAGATTTGGGTTACGTAGAATCTAAACAATGTATAGGCACAATTGTCCGCGATAGAAAAAGCAGCGGCACCTGCATCAGAAAACTTACTTCTAAACGCGAAATCACAATTAATGCTATTAAAAAATATATTCTTGATAAAAAATTTAAAGCAGGTCAGCAGTTACCTTCGGCAAGGAATATTTCAGCACAAATCGGCTGCTCTGCAAATACAACAAGGCTTGCTCTGGAATATTTGGATACAGCAGGCATTTTAGAGCACAAGTTTAAAAATGCAAATGAATCAGGCTGGACAGTTAAATCTGTTGACTTTACTTGCGATGAAGCTGCTGATTCAAACATTACTCTTGTAAAAAAAGTAGAAGAAGATTTAAAAAACTATATCTCGCAAAATCTTAAAGTAGGTGATAAAATGCCTGCTCACGCTGATTTATCATTAGAGTTATCAGTTAGCATTAAAACTATACACGATGCATTAAAAACACTTATAGATGAAGGAATTCTTCTGGCTCGCAGAGGAAGATACGGAACAACCGTAACAAGGATTCCAAATGATAAAAGCGTTTATGAAAAGAAAGAAACTTCAATATTTGCACAGGCTCAGGATACAGCATTTTATTACTATGAAAAAACACAAAATCACATAAAAAAAATGATAGCCCAAAATTATGAAATAGGTGCAAAACTTCCGTCAATTATAGAACTGTCAAAAGAACTCGACTTAAGTCCTAACACAATAAGAAAAGCCTTCCATAACTTGGCTAAAGAAGGCTATCTTGCATTTTCGCGCGGACGCTACGGCGGAACCTTTGTTATTGACATTCCTGAAATGGAAGAACAAGCATTCAAATGGCTTGCCGTTAACCCTAAATATGCTGAAGTTTATAAAAATTAAGGCAGACTGTCCCAATAGTTTTTCGCATTATCATGCGGATAAACATTTTTGATTGCATACTGTGCACAAGAAACTCCTGTGTCTACAGGTACAGAACAAGTGTTTGCTTTTTCAAAATTGCAGCAGGCAAGTTGTTCTTCATCAGTTTGGGCATACAAATAATTTCCTGAATCAGGGTATAATTTATTATCAGTGCCCAATTGAAAATAAAATACATCATAACCAAATTTATTAGGACGTTTCGGCCCGTTAGTATCAATAATAAAGTCAATACCTACTCCGCCCTTTTGCCACCAGCATCCGCTTGAAGCAATCATCATACCATTATTTAAAAGTATGGCTCCGTTATTGTGAGCATCAAAATTAAAAGCATTTCTGCCCGGAGCTGATTGATAAAAAGTTTTATCTTTATAACCTAACTTTGTTAAATCTGCTGTATTACCATAGTCGCTTTTAACTACTTTAAAATATTTTGCAAAATCTTGTATGAAAATATTTTGTGTCCTATCAGGCATACCTGTACCGCAATACATCCTTGTGAGGTCGATATTCTCGTTCCCCATTTGCGTTAATGTTTGTGCGATAAGTGAATGAGCAACCTTAAACTGAGCTTCATAAACCTTATGTCTGTAATTGCTGATTAAAGTCGGCATTGTCATAGCAGCTACAACACCAATAATACCGAGTGTGACCAACACTTCGGCGAGAGTAAATGCATACTTGCTTAGACTGTTCAACATGGCTACGTGCGTAGCACCTTCGGCGAGAGTAAATGCAGGAGCTTTTAGAGTGCCCCCCCCCCGACATAACTA
>UNSJ01000074.1 GCA_900548405.1 Candidatus Gastranaerophilales bacterium
ATTTAGCAGCTTCATCAGTTTCCAGAAAGTCCTTTTGTCCTATCATCGCGGTTTGGCTTTCACCTAAACCATAATAAGCATCAGAAAGATTACCTTCCGAATATCTCCAGGGAGAGGACTGATCTACCTTGCTTCTGGTAGTTACCACAGGCGCCATAGCAGCCAAAACTATGCTCAAGATGAGCATCACTACCATCATCTCCGCTAATGTAAAGCCTAAATGTTTACCATTGGAAATCGGCTTAAGGAGTGCTTTTAGAGTGCCCCCCCCCCGTGCTGCATGCGCATATCACTGCCGCATTTTGCTTTTTCAGCAATAACAGGCACAGGCGCAGCAAAATCTGCTGTTCTTTTTTTCATACGTTCTTTCACTCCTTGTTTTCATTCCTTTTATCATTATAAATCATTTTTGAACCTTTTCAAGAGAAGTCAAACATCACTAACCTTTTATAAAGGTACAAATCACTAAGAAAAGATTAATTTTTATACCAAAATTTAAAAAATTTGCTATAATTATTTTATGGATAATTACGAGGATTTTATATCAACAGTCAGCCACGAGTTAAGAACTCCTTTAACATCAATCAGAGGGTTCTCTCAAACTATGCTTGCATCTTGGGATAAACTTGATGATGAAAGCAAAAAGAAGTTTCTTAAAATAATTGAAGAACAATCCAACAGGCTGATTAATCTTGTTGAAAATATGCTCTCGGTGACCAAACTTCACAGCGAGAAAGAAAATCTTATTTATAAAGAGGTTTCAGTTAAACCCGTTGTAGAAATGATTTGCTCAATTGTCAAAAATCAATATAAAGATAAAAAATTCAATATTGAAATAAATCCTTGTTCTTCTTTTATTCTTGCCGACAAAGACAAATTCCAGCAAGTTATGACAAATTTGATTGAAAATGCAGCAAAATACGGAGATGAAAATTCCACAATAACAATCAAAACAAATCATTGCGGAGAATATGTTTCCATAAAAGTAATTAATAACGGAATAGAAATAAAAGAATGCGATTACGACAAAATATTTACAAAGTTTTCAAGAATTGACAACCCTTTAACGCGAAAAGTACAAGGCAGCGGTTTGGGATTGTATATTACTAAAAATTTGGTTGAAAAAATGGGCGGTAAGATTTTTGTAGTATCTAAAGAATGTGAAAATTGCTTTGAGGTACTTATGCCCGCTTCAAACATCGAACGCCAAGCGAGGGAAAAATGCAGTCAGTAACTTTAATTATTGATAAAAGACGCGAGCTTTCGACCAAGTACAAAAAACTTCTTGAAAGCGAAAACAATTCTGTTGCTGTAACGAAAAACCTTATTTCAGCGATGAAATTAATTCAGGATAAAGAACCTGATTTAATAATAATTTCAGACAGTATTGACAGTGATTTATCAGATTACTGCAAAAAAATACGGGCTCTAACATATAACATGCGGCCGATTATAGTAGCATTATCCAAGTCTGCAGAACTTGCAGACAGACTTGCAGTATTGGAAAACGGTGCAGATGATTTTATATCGGAACCTGTTAATTCCGAAGAATTTATCATGCGTATGAAAGCACATCTTCGCCGCGAACTCGAATCCAATATGGATGCAAAACGTTTTTTACCGGGTAAAAACTATTCTTTAAGAGCATTAAAACGGGTTGTATCAGAAAATACTTTTTGGGCTGCTATGCTTATAAGCATAGAGAATTTTGAAAATTATCGTGAAACATACACAGAGCTTGCCTCTGACAAACTTATTCAAACATACTGCGCAATAATACGTTCTGCGCTATCCGAAAAAGATTATTTCGGCTCAATATCAGACAATGAATTTTTAATTATTACTGACGGCTTAAAAGCTGAAAAAATTGCAAACTATCTGACCTTTGCATTTGACTCTGTTGCATCAAAGTTCTATTCACAACAAGATAACAGGCGCGGGTTTATGCTTATGCAGGGCGATGAATTTGCAGGACGGCGTTCAAACTTTGTCCACACAACAATCGGTATTATTTCAAATGAATTTATTCAATATAAAGATTCAACCCAGCTGATGAATGCTTTAATACAAATTCACAATATGGCAGAAAACCCGTCTAAATCAAACTATCTGATTGAAAGACCGAGAATTACAGCTGAAAATGCAGTAAAAAATAACGTTAACAACAGAGTATTAATAATTGAAGAAGATGAAGCAATGACACTTCTTTTAACAACTATATTAAATCTTCAGGGTTATGAAACAGAAGTTATAAAGGATTACTGTGAATTCAGCGGAGTAATTCCTTCCATGATAATTCTTGATGCGGGAAATCTTGAAACACTGAAAGGTATTAAAACCTGTAAAGATATAAGAAATAATCCTGATTTTGCTAATACAAAAATCATTGTCACATCAATCTTTCATGATAAAGAATTGATTTTGAGCACAGGTGCGGATGTGTATATTCCTAAACCATATGAAATTTCCAACCTTTTAAGATGGGTTGAAAAATTAATAAAGAATTAGCCTAAAAGATTTTCAAGAATCTTAGCGTTGCTTTCAGCTTTTTGAGGGTTAGGTGCATTTATACGTTTCATATAAGTCCTCAAAGCTTCGCGAATAAGCTCACTTCTTGTTCTTTGTTCGTTATTTGCGACACCATCTATTCTATGCAAAAACTCATCAGGCATAGTTACCAATATCTTAGCCATTTTTAATTACCCCACATAATACTTCACACTTTCTGATATGATAACATATGTCACAGACTTTTTCAATAGTATTAGGTAATTTGAGTAATGGACTTTTACAAAAAATTTAACAATACTGGTATCTGTTATTTAATGAAAGGAGTTTTACAATGGAAGACAACAACTACAGACATGAACAATTTGATGACTGTTTACTCTGTAATCACCCTGTTTTAAAGCACATTTTAACAGCTTTACTTGTATTTTTGGGAGCTTTTGCAGCTTTTTATGTGGTATCAGACTGGCATTTCAAGAGAATGTTAGATCCGGCTTTCCAAATGCGCAGAATGGATAGAGCTATGATGAGACAAGAACAGCGTTTTGATCACATGGCTAAAAAAGCATTAATGCAGCAATACAAAATGGATCAAAATGTTGCACAATACATTCATGTTGAAAAAACAAAAGATGCTTACAAAATCATTATTGATTTAAAACCGTTTGATAACAACGAAAAAAATGTAGAAGTCAGAACAGAAGGAAACACATTAATTATTAATGCAGCCGGTGAAAGAAATTCCCGCCGTAAACAGGAAATTGTCAGATTCTCACAAGCATTTGCCTTTGGTGATGATGTTGATATGAACAACATTACAAAAGTTCGAGAAGGTGACAAATACATTATTTCTGTTCCGTTCGATTAATCTAAAAGCCGCTTAAGCGGCTTTTATGTTATAATAGCCTTATGAAAATACTGATTACCGATGATTCAACAAAATGGCTCTTATATCATAAAAGTGCGGTTGAAGAAATTTTTAAAGATGAAGTCATAATTGACTTAGCGCATTCTGCAAAAGAGGGAGTTGAAAAAATTACCTTATCAATTGATGAACCCTACGATATTATTATGACAGATATGCAAATGGAACCTGATTTTATTCCTCTTTATGCAGGCGAGTGGTTTATTCGTCAAATTAAATTTTTTAATGAATATAAGAATACTAAAATAATAGCTGTATCAGCAGCAAGTAATATTCGCCAAATAGTTGAAAATTACAACGTTTTATATTTGCCTAAATATAAATGTAATGACATAGAAGAGTATATAAAAGTATTAAAATAGCTGTTTGTAACAATTAATTAACAAAGCACATAAATTGTTAAAGTTTCTCCCTTAAATGACCGATAAAAAAATTGTTGAAAGGTTAGATTAAAGGAGATATATATTATGTACGGTTACATAGCTTGGCCCGGAGCATACAGCTTTAAAGAAGAAATTAGTCTGTTCATGGCATATTGCAAAGAGCAGATTGAAGAAGTTATGAAAAAGATTGAAGAAACAGAAGATGCAATTGAAAAATAAAAATTGCAAATAATAACAACTTTGTATAGTTGTTGATTTAGGATATGTAAGATTTATAAGCCGATAAGAAATTATCGGCTTTTCGATTGGAAGTATGAAAGCGGCGCCATAACAGGCACTAATGTTGGAGAACTTATAAAAGACTTTCCCGCAGGAAAACTCCCGCCATTAAGACGGGAGAAGGAATGAAAGTATAAGCGTGCCGCTTAGCACGGCAGCTTATAGTTTTCGATATTTATTTAACTTTAGCTTCAAGAGCTCTAAGTCTTGCATCCAAATTTTTATTTTCTTCTTTTAAAATTTGGTTTTCTTTTTCCAGTGCAGTTATTCTTGTATCAAGTTCTTTGATTGCATTGATTACTGCATAGAACATATCTTCCATGCGGATACGTAAAAATCCGTCTTTGCCCTTGCTGACTGCATCAGGAAAGATTTTTTGCAAATCCTGTGCAATTACCCCGACGTGAGGGGTTTTGGTTTTGTCTTTTTTAAATGTGTAATTAAATACTTTCAGCTGTCTGATTTTTTCCAGTCCGGAGTTGTTTTCGCCGCTAATATATTTTAACCGTTTATCGGAAGAGCCTGAAGACCAGCCCCAAGAACCTACGTTGAATTTTCCTTCTTCCGCATTTTTGTAATATCCATGACCTGATTCGCCATAATATCTCATCAAAGATCCACTGGCATTACTGACATTGAAATACTCCATCTGATCACCGTCATGACCGTAAAAAGCAAGTATATCTTTTTCACCTTTAGACCACAATGTGCTGAAAACAAAACCCTTAACAAGTAAGTTTCCATTTACTACAACAGTACTGTCTACATGTTGTTTACCATCTCTGTATATACGTTTTTTTGAATCGTTATGTACTTCTAATACAGCTGCACCATCATTAAATTTAGGTTTGCCTCCAATGAATACCCGTTCAACATCATCTGTTGCCCAGTCCGAACCCGAAGAAGGTCCTGAATTAGCACCGATGCAGGTTTTGTTTGTTCCTGTTACACCTTTGCAGGCATTGTTACCAATGGCTATATTGTTTGCTCCATTCGCCAGAGAATTTGCACCAATGGCTACTGAATTCTCACCTGATGCTTGGGCAAAATAACCAAGAGCTGTTGAGTTAGTACTTCCGGCAACGGTGCCGTAGCCAATTGCTGCTGTACCTTCGCCTGTTGATGTAGAGTGAGCTCCAAGAGATATAGAGCCGGGTGCTATTGCAGTAGTAAGTTCGCCAATCGATATTGAGCCGGCATTCGTTGCTGATGCTTCCTTGCCAAGTGCAATTGACGTAGTGCCTGATGCAGTTGCTTGATTTCCTAGTGCTAATGAATCATCATTGCTTGAAGTAGACGATATTCCTAGAGCGATTGATTTTTTCGCACTGGCAGATGATAGAGTTCCTATAGCAATAGCATATTCCTCTGTACTTTGTGCACTTACACCAATACCTACAGAATAATCTTTAGTAGATTGTACGTTACCGCCTAAAGCAATACTCGATGAACCTGTTGCACGAGTTCGACTGTCCAATGATGCACCTATTCCTCCGGGTGCAATTGCAATTGCATTCGAACCTGTTGACAATGCATAACCGATTGCAACTGAACC
>UNSJ01000075.1 GCA_900548405.1 Candidatus Gastranaerophilales bacterium
ATAAAAAGTTTGTCAGCGCGTAAAATCATATCAATAAAGTCAACGATAATCATCCCGCCTATATTTCTTAAACGAAGCTGACGTGCGATTTCATGGACTGCTTCAATATTTGTTTTCAATATTGTTTCATCCTGAGTTGATGAACTTGTAAACTTACCGCTGTTAACATCAATTACTGTCAAAGCTTCTGTTGTCTGGATAAACAAGTATCCGCCAGACGGCATGTTTACTTTAACATTTAGAGCTGCTTTGATTTCTTTGTGTACATCAGTAGCTACGAGCAATGGTTCTGTTCCTTTATATAAAGTTACCTGAACATTTTTGTTCATGTGCCAGTTTTGTAAGATATTTTGAACTCTTTGAAGTGCAAACGCAGTATCGACAACGATTTCTTTTACATCTTCCGTACAAGCTTCTCTTATTGTTCTGTAAAGAAGGTCTTGATCTCTATATAAAAGGTTTGGAGGTGTCATTGTTTCTGCTGCTGTAATTATATTATTCCATTTTTCCAAAAGAATTTCCAAATCTTCCTGAATATCAGCTTCAGACTGACCTTCTGCTTCTGTACGAATAATAACGCCTACGCCAACAGGTTTTATAAGGCTGACAACAGATTTAAGTCTTGCTCTTTCTTTTGAGTTTTCAATCTTTTTACTTATGCTTATACCCGGTTCATTAGGCATTAATACCAAAAATCTTCCCGGCAAGCTTATTTCAGTTGTTACTCTTGGACCTTTGTGCCCGGTAGGTTCTTTAACTACCTGAACAATCAATTTTTGTTTTGGAGAAAGCTTGTCTTTTAAAGCACCTTTTCCCATAACATCCTGAGCGTGCAAGAAGCCCATTTTGTCACTGCCTACGTTAACAAAAGCCGCATCAATACTTGGTAAAATATTATCTACTGTTGCTAAATATACATCTCCTAAAATTACATCGCCTCTTGAGATAAAAAAGTCTGTAACCTTACCGTTTTCCATAACTGCAGATATGTTGTCGCGTTCTGCAATAATAATTTTCTTTTCAACGTTCCCGTTTTGATGTCCGTTTTTGTTGTTTCTGTCGTTTGCCATAAAAATCCTTTACTATAATTCTTTTAAATCCTCGTCAAAGAACCGTGTTCGTTTTATATTAAAACTTTGCTCGGGTGCAATTAAGCTCATCAGCATATCAGCTCTCAAGGCAGGAATGCCTGCTTCAACAGTACCGTTATCTTTGTTAATTGCAGATTGACCGGTTTTGAGTACTATGAACAGACTCTCATCTTCAAATCTGTAAGATTTTATTGATTGTTTGATGTCTGTTTTTTTAATTAAACCTTTTTTGTTTTTCTTCTCGATAAAAATTTCTTCGGAAGATAAAACTCTGTCTGTATTATATCTCAAACTTTCAAAATCGTAAAGTTCTTTATTGAAAATATCAATTTTATATTCTGCCCATTGAGCAGTCATATCAATTGCTTTTTCCTTTTTATCAATTTTTACAATGCTTAGTATTTGAGCTTGTTCGGGTAGAACTTTCTCCAACTTTAGTTTGAGTTCATTGGGTGATATGTTGTCAAAAAGCTCGATATCTATGAGTTCTCCGTCGCTTTCCGCAAAAAGAGGAAGCGCAATACCCATAGATACTTTCATAGACGGATTAAATCCTAATGAGAATACTATATTAAGGTCAGTTCTTGAAAGAGCTTTGAAAAATGTGTTTTGCCAATCAAGGTGGGAGAAATACTTTAATATACCTGATTTAGTTATTTTTAACCTGTATTTATAAATTTCTCTGTCATAACTCTGACAGGTTTTAGGGTTGTGGTGTTCAATTTTCAACTCTTGAGCTTTCGAACTTGCTTTATATGGTTTTGCCATAATTTTATGAGTATTCAAATTCTTGCATACTCCGCAGTCAACACATTTTGTCTGACAGGTAGGAACTAATTTGAATTCTTGTGAAGCCGAATATAGAGCTTCTTTGTATTCATTAATGAACCATTCTTTGTCAACTCCTATGTCTATAAAATCCCAAGCAAGTTCTTCTTCTGTAGAGTAATTTTTTTCAGCAAGCTCTGAAAGAGATATACCCAGCTCTGCTGCTGTATCCTGCCATACTTTTTTGTCAAAGTATTCACCCCAGGCATCAAGATAACAGCCTTTTTTATAAAGAGCTTCTATGTATTTGCACAAGCTTGTGTCACCTCTTGTCAAAACTGCTTCTATCTGTGATACAAATTTTTCGTGATAATTAATTTTTACACCTTTTATTTTATCTGTTTTTTCTTTTAAATAATGAATATGTTCTGTCACTTTATCCAAATTCATTTGTCCGTGCCATTGGAAAGGTGTAAAAGGTTTCGGAACGAATATTGAAAGAGTACAGGTTATATCAAGTCCGTGATTTAATCCTTTTTCTTTTTTTATTAATCTTGAACGATAACGGATTTTATTCAAAAGTTCTGCCATTTCATCCATATCTTCAAGAGTTTCTGTCGGAAGACCGCAGATAAAATAAAATTTAACTTTTGACCAGCCGTTTTCATAAAGCGTTAAAACTGCATCAAGAATTTGTTCTTCCGAAATGTTTTTCTTTATGACGTTACGCAGTCTTTGGCTTCCTGCTTCAGGTGCAAGAGTCATTGTTGATTTTCTGACACTTTGTACAAGTTCTGCCAGCTCAAGGTTAAAACCGTCTATACGCTGGCTCGGCAGCGACACTGAAACTTTTTTCTCGTTAAAGTCAACTGCAAGCTCTTTAATTACTTCTTTAATATTTGCATAATCATTTGAAGATAGTGATAGAAGCGAATATTCATCGTATCCTGTATTTTTAACAAGTTCTTTTGCAATTTTGATAATATCTTCGGCAGGTCTTTCCCTTACAGGAAGCGTTACGTGTCCCGGCTGGCAGAACCGACACATTCTGCCGCATCCGCGTCTGATTTCTACAATAGCTCTGTCATGTACTGATGACGAAAAAGGTATAGGATAAGATTTTAAAGCAGTATCGTATGTTAACTGTGCAATCCTTTTTTTTACTTTACCTTTGATTATAGCTGACCATCTTCCTGAATTGTCACCTTCACAAAGTGCCTTAATTCTTTCATTACGCGGCATCCCTTTTGTTTTCTCTAATATTTCACAAACTTCTATAATACTGTCTTCACCGTCACCAATCATAAATACATCTATAAAGTCAGCAACAGGCAGAGGGTTAAAAGCACATGGCCCTCCCGCAATTATAATAGGATCAGTGTCTGTTCTGTCTGAATTTTTATAGGGAATTTCAGCCATTTCAAGCATTTTTAAAACAGTCGGGTAAGCCATTTCATATTGCAGGGAAAAACCAACAGCATCGAATTCTTTTAAAGCTTTTTTGCTTTCAAGAGCGTATAAAGGCACAGGTTTAAAATCAGGTTCGGGGGCATATACTCTGTCAGCCATGTAATTGTCCTGTTTGTTAACAAGGTCATATAAAACCCTTACGCCCAAATTACTTATGCCTATTTCATATTTATCGGGAAATGCAAATGCAAATCTTACTTTAGATTTATCAAAATTTTTATTATATGATAGAAATTCTCCGCCGACATATTGATACGGCTTATTGCATTTAAATAAGGCTTCGTGGTGCTCATTAAAAAAACAGTTCATTTTTCAACTTTCTTATGCTAAATCATCCGGAAAATATTTATCAATTTCTATTATAGTTCCGTCAAGTGTATTTTCTTGAAATGATTTTATAAATTTAAAAAGGTCGCAATTCGGTACATCATAGTTATAAAGAACCGTTTCACCTTTGTTTTCTCTCATTACTCTGACTATATAATGACAGGATTGCGCATATTTTTTCAAATGTTCTGGATTAAATTTATTGCCGTTAGCATCTTTATCAATCCTTACATAATTAAAACCGGCATAAAACTTAACTTTTTCCTTTGTTTCTAAAGGCAGTTGATTATTGTGGTTTGAAAAAATATCAATAACTTTTTTATTTATATCGTCACTCATATTTATATTTAACTATATAATAAGCAGGCATGTCTAAAATATTAAGAAAAAATATTACAATTTGTTGCTTAAAGTTGAAGTTATATTTTTTTCATTGCAAAATTATTAACATAATTAAGGGGGGGGGTATAATGTTTTATTTAAAAAAGACTAAATCAACAGGCAGATATGAACTTAATGTTTTAGGATTGAAATTTAAGTTCCGTTTAGGGAAAAAGAATGATACATTGTATAAAGAAAAATTAGAAAATCTTCTTTATGAACTTGCTGATCCCAGAACTCTTGCTAATGTAAAGCTTCCAAAAGTTATGAATGCCTGGGATGCATTATATGCTCTTACATCTTCTGATAAATCTATGGCAAGATGCGGTGATGGTGAGTTTAAACTTATTATGGGTGAAAATATCAGTTTTCAAAAATATGATCCGAAATTATCCGAAAGATTAAAAAATATAATAAAAAATCAAAATGATAATATTTTAATAGGTATAACAGATGCTTTCGGTTATTGCCCCGAAGCTTATTTGCGAAAAGTTATGGTTATCTGCAGAAAAACTCTTTACAAATATTTAGATTTTTCTAAAACATACATTGATACAAATGTTACCCGTCAGATGAATTTTGCTTCAGAAGAGCAGGGAAAAGATTATTACAACAAGATGAAATCTTTATGGACAGGCAAAGATATTGTAATAGTCGAGGGCGCAGGAAGCAGGCTGGGGGTCGGTAATGATTTATTTGATAATGCAGGCTCTATTAAAAGAATTATTGCTCCTATAAAAGATGCTTTTTCAGAGTATGATAAAATATTAAGCGTAAGCTTAAAACAACCTAAAAATTCTCTTTTTATACTTGCTTTAGGTCCGACAGCTACTGTATTAGCTGAAGATTTAACAAATGCCGGATACAGAGCTTTGGATGTCGGTCATTTAGATACTGCTTACGAAGCTTTTTTAAGAAAAGCAAAAAGATTTGTTCCTGTTGAAGGTAAAATAGTGTTCAATGAAGAACGCCATAAAAGTCTTCTCAAACCTTGTACTGACAAAAATTATAACAAACAAATTGTTTTTATGATAGAATAATTCTCGTACGAGAAAGTAGACACATGGCTAATTGATTAGAATTACAGTTTTTCTATATAGTTTAATAATGAAGTTATTAGAAAAAGGAACTAAACCGAATTCATATATATTGCACCTTTGGGGTATACGAATACGATTTCGAAATATCTTTGCTTGCGGCAATAATAAAATAATTCTTGTTGACAAAAACGGTAAAGAAAAAAAAGTTAAAATTAAAGGACTGAAAGTAAATTTTATAGGTTCAAATTCTACCGTAAAAATTCACCATCCTTATCCTAAATTCCAAAATGCGGTAATTACTTGCCGCAACAATGCAAATATTACAATTGGCGGGTCTAATTTTTATATTAAAAAATATTT
>UNSJ01000076.1 GCA_900548405.1 Candidatus Gastranaerophilales bacterium
GCAGTCGGCGGAGTTGTCGGAGCACTTGTAGGAGTCGGATGCGGTATATTAGGCAGCTGGCTTGCAGGAAAGGGTGCCAGAGCACTTGCAGGTAAAAGCGAACTCCAAAAAATAAATGAAGAAGAAGCTAAAAAATTGGCTGAAAATGCTCAAAAAAGCAAAGAAGGAAAAGATGAACTTCTTGCAAAAGCCGAAGAACGCGCAAGTCTTGAAGGATGCACAGATGAAGAAGTTCTTGCAGCTTATGAGAAAATAGTAAAAGACAAAAAGTCAGTTGATACAAAAGAAACTTCTAAAACAAAAAAATCATCCGGAAGTGCTTCTGATAAATCAACAGTTTCATCAGATTATCAAAACATTTACAATCTTTTAAGCGGTTTGGCTAACTACAAAATGTCGATATATCCGGTAAACACAACATATACAAACAATATCTTAACACCATCATTTAATAATACGTTCAACCCATATTACGGTGCTTATAACAATATGTTTAATGCAAATATGATGTACAATAATCCGTTTATGCAAAATATGAACTTCGGATTATATGCATAAAAAAATGACCACTTATAAAGTGGTCATTTTTTGCTCTAAAGAGTTGTTACGTGAAAATCCCTTTCGGATAAACTGGAGGTACATTCAAGGACATTTCGGAGAAACTTTTCTATGGCCATCTCCATTGTGCTGATTTCTTCTTTCAAAGCATTGTAGCTTTCTTCCTTGACTTCTTTAAGGGCATTTTCAAAAATTTCGTCGTGATACATGACATACTCCTCTTTTGTTACCTTCGCAGACATAAACAATAATTCTTTCGCTTACTGTCACAGGCTACTTCACATATTCCCTATACGGCACATTTTCTTCATTTCTTTAAGAAATAAATCAATATTGTTACAAAATTTATTATTTTTACAAAATAAAATAAATTTAATGTAGAATATATAGAATAGGGGAAACGAAGTATGATGACTGATTTTCAATTGACAAATTATGATTACTACTCAAGCAGAAGTGATATGGAAATTATATCGCATATTGTTGAGTCTTTAAAAAAAATCTTGGAAGAAGACAAAAGAGAACCTCAACCTTTATTTTTAAAAACTTCTGATAATCTTATTTTAAATATTGCAAGAAAAGTTGTTCAAGAAAAGAAAAAAACTTTTCTTATAGGTATAACAGGAGAAAGTGCATCAGGCAAAACTGTTTTTGTTGATAATACAATCAAAGCTTGCGTAAAAGATAAAAAATCAGGAATTTATACAGTTATTCGCTGTGATGATTATTATAAAGATACATCTAAAGAATTGCAGGAAGCAGGAAGTTACGAAGAATTGTTTAAAACAGGATTCAGTTTCGATACTCCTGATGTAATTGATTTAAAATTAATGACAGAACATCTAATGGAATTGAAGCAAGGCAGAAAAATTGTTTCTCCTAAATACGATTTTGTAACCTGCGTTTCTAATCCTAACGGCGATGTCAAAGAACCTGCTAAAGTAATTTTGACAGAAGGCTTGTATGTACTTAACGAAGGTGTAAGAGATGTAATGGATGTCAAAGTATACGTTTATACACCATTAGAAGTTATAAAAGACCGCTGGTATAAACGCGCTGCTTTACGTGGCAAAACAGGAACAGCTGCTGATTTACAATTCCAGGATGTAAACAGAACAGCTCAGCAATATATACGTCCGGCTTATCAAATATCTGATGCAGTAATAAACGGTATGGTATCGCAGGAATACATTCAGGATATAACTGACAGAATATTTAAAACTCTGCAAAACATTGAATATTAAAAAGATAAATTAAAAAGAACCGGAATAAATTTCCGGTTCTTTTTTCCCTCTAATGTTTAATCATGCAAGGACATTTTGGTTGTACAGGTTGAAGATAAATTCTGTCGCAAGAGTTGCAGGTAGGTTCAGCAAATGCTTTTCTACATGTAGGGCAAGGATTAACCTTAACTTTTGTACATTCATCACATTTTTTTACTTTACACTTATTGCAATTTTTGAATCCTGTAAACGGGTTTAAACTGAAATTAGTTTTATTTTCTCCAATACCAAAGTATGGCAGAGGATTCAGATAAGAAAGGTAAGGAACAGGATTTAGAGATTGGACTCCTTCCCAAGCTGCGAATGCACCCTGTGATGATAAAGCGATTGCACCAATAAGTGCTAAAGAAATACATAAGTTTTTCATAAAATACTCCCATAAAATTTAATTAATGTATAAATTTGATTTACATTATCATTTTAAACTTTGTGAAAGTATTTACCATAACCGTATGATTAATAGAGATTAAACTTTTAGAGTGAGCAGAAAGTATAAAATAAAAAAAAGGATTGGAATTCACCAATCCTTTTTTTAAATATAATTAATACGAATTATAAAGCTACGTTAGTTTTAGGAATAGAAGCTTCATCAAGAAGAATTACTTGAACTTCTTCACCGGCTTTAGCGTGGTATTCTAATCCTGGAGTAACCAAACCAGTAACTAAACCAACAGCAGCACCCACAGGAGCACCGATTGCAATACCTGTTCCGATTTTAGTTGGATCAGGAATGAAAGCAAAACCTACACCTGCACCTGTACCAACAGCACCGCCGGTAACTGTGCACAATACTAATTTACCGGTAGTCATCCAAGGACCTTCTTTTAATGAATAGTCTTTAGAGAAAGGTTTTGCATTAAATGCTAATTCTTTACCGTTAGGTAAAACGATTTTGCTAAGCTGAGGGTATACTCTTGCATTTTTATTGAACCATTTTGGATCTTTAATTTCATTGATTTGCGCAATGAATTTAGAACCTGCCGGGATAACAACTGTTCCCTCTTTAGTGACAATGTTTTCTTCGTTTACAAAGTAAACAATATCGCCTGCTTTGTGGTCTTCAGATTTAAATTTAGATTCAAAAGCAACTGCTAAAACATTGCCTTCAGTAATTGTATTTTGAATATTGTTAACTTTAACTTCGTTAGACGGAGCTTTTTTAGTAACATCAAGGTGTTCAATTGTTGTTGCACCGATGTATTCTTGTTTAACCAAATCTAATTTAGCTTTTAATCTTGCTAAAAGAACTGCAGCCTCAGCTCTTGACAAATTATCATTTGGTCTTAATTCTCTTGAATCAGGATAATTTACGTAAATACCATAATTGATAGTTTTAGCGTAAACATTTTTAGCCCAAGAAGGAATTGCTGCTGCATCTTTAAATTGATTTAATACAGAAGCGTCAGCCTTCATATCTTTTGTGATATGGCTGATTACTGATTGAGCTTCAGAACGTAAAACAGTTCTATTCGGCTGGAATGTTCCGTCAGGATATCCGTAAACAAGACCTAACTGTTGAGAACGCAAGATATTTTCATAATTTGGAGTATCTTTGCTAATATCAGAAAATTTATTAGAGATATTAACATTTAAGTTTTCATTTGATAAAACTTTTAACAAAGCGTTAACAAACTCAACTCTTGTCATGTTACCTTCTGGATTAAAACGATTGCCTGATAAACACATTATGTTATCATCAACAACTTGAACAATCTCTTTTTTAGCCCAATAATTTTGGCTTACATCTGCTATGGCAGTTGCAGCTAATGCAGGGACAACATTCATTGCTAATAACCCCAATGCCATTAGCCCAGAAACAATTTTTTTCATTTTTTACTTCCTCATATTTACTAGTAAACCTTTTTCGTGTATTATTATATCGTAAACATTGAAACTTGTAAACATGTTTGAATTTTTATTTAAATATTTACCCGAAAAGAAAGGAAAACCATGAGTAGTTACACTATGACGAAAATTGTTGCGACACTTGGTCCTGCAACATCTACTAAAGAAAAAATCAGAGAGTTATTGAAAGCCGGAGTAACCATGTTCAGACTTAATTCTTCACATGGCGATGTTGAGATGCATAAACAAAATTTGACTTTCATAAGAGAAATTGAGAAGGAAGAAAAAACTTTAATACCTGTTCTTCTTGACTTACAAGGTCCTAAAATCAGAATCGGCAATTTGCCTGAATCTATTGAAATTAAAATAGGACAAGTCTTAAAATTCCGCAATCAGGCTGAAGTTACAGGCGACATTCTTCCTGTTGATTACAAAGGTATGGCAAACGATGTTACACCTGGTGAAATGATTTTAATCGATGACGGTAAAATTCAGTTAAAGGTACAAAAAACTGAAGATAATGTTATTTATGCTGAAGTTTTAACTGACGGATTATTGAAACAAAGAAAAGGTATTAATATACCCGGTTCACAAGGAAGTCTTGACGTTTTAACCGCAAGAGATTTAACTTTCGTTGAATTTGCAGCTCACAACGACATTGACTATCTTGGTTTATCATTTGTCAGAGAAGCTTCTGATGTTGTTAAATTAAGAGAATTATTGGAAGGACACGGAAACACTACCGCAAAAATTATTTCTAAAATCGAAAAACCTCAGGCTGTAAACAATATCGACAGCATTATTGAAGTTTCTGACGGTATTATGGTTGCAAGAGGCGATTTAGGTATTGAAATTTCTACTGAAAAAGTGCCTATTGTTCAAAAAACTATCATCAGAAAAGCTAATGCTAAAAGAAAAGTTGTTATTGTTGCAACTCAAATGCTTGACAGTATGATTGAAAATCCTATCCCAACACGTGCAGAAACTTCTGACGTTGCAAACGCAATATTGGACGGAACAGATGCAATTATGCTTTCAGGTGAAACTGCTGCCGGTGCTTATCCTGTTGAAGCAGTAGCTATGATGAAAAAGATTGCTGATACTGTTGAAGAATCACCATTTATGAGAAAAAATAAATTCCCGAGAAAAATGGTAGAAGAAGAAAAAGATTCTCAAGCTATGGCTATTGGTATGTCAATTGCTGATATGTCTAAAAAAATGAACGTTAAAGGCGTTGTAGCATTAACAGGAAGCGGATTTACTGCTTCATTCTTATCAGAAGGAAGATTAAGCGTTCCTATTTTTGCCTGCTGCCCAAGCAAAAATATATGCCGTGATATTAAATTATACAGAGGCGTTTGTCCTTTCGTAGTTGATTTTGAAGCAACAATCGACAAAAACTCTTTAAGACAAATGGATAAATTCCTTAAGAAAACAATGTGCCTTGAAGACGGTGATATGGTTGTTATAACAGGTTCAGTTCCCGAACTTATGGTTGGCGGAACAAACTTCATCAAAATCCACAAAATCGGACAATTAGGTGAATAAACAAATTAAAAAGACCGCTTATTAAAGCGGTCTTTTTTATGCAAAAAAAAGGCCCCTGATTGGGGCAAAAATTTTGTTTAGGAAGGTAGGAATAGGAATTATAGTCTCTCTCTTATTTAAATACTCTGTTCTTAATATCTCTCGTGTTTATTTAATGTTCTTATATATATAAAGTATATATAAATTATCTAATTTC
>UNSJ01000077.1 GCA_900548405.1 Candidatus Gastranaerophilales bacterium
ATGGGGGCTTGTGCTAAATTAAAACCTAACGTTACAACTGATGATGTTATAGTTCCAAGAGAAAATCTTGCTGAATTGGTTCTGGGTATTCGTCAAATTTGCGAGAAATATAATCTTGATGTTTGTATGGTAGGTCATGTTGGCGATGGCAGCGTTCATCCTCAGATCCCCATTGATTATAACAATGAAAACGAATATAAACGTTACAAGCTTGCAAAAAGTGAAATATATGATTTAACAGCAAGGCTGGGCGGAATTCTTTCTGGAGAACACGGTATAGGTTCTGAAAAACGCGGACATATTCACAAAGTTATTAATTCGGTTTCGCTGGATTTCATGCGCCAAATTAAAAAAACATTTGATCCTGATAACATTTTGAACCCTTATAAAATTTTCTGATAATTTATGGATAAAAAAGAACTTATTAAATACTTTAAATCATTAGGATTGACAGTGCATACCACGACAAAAGCGCGCGGTCATCAAGGATTTTTCCTGAAAAATCGTATTGATATTTCAAAAAATACTCCTGAAAATAGAATTGTACCTACTCTTTTGCATGAGTTTGCGCATTTTATTCATTCAAAAATCGAGCCTGGTATGAACAAAACAGGCGGAACTTTGAAAGCTTTGTTTGGGAATGACGGTGACATATTTTTACCTGAGTTAATCCGTATTACAAATTTTGTTGATGAAAATTCACTTTGTGTAAGACTTTATGAGCACAAGGACAGAGTGAAAGCCAAAATAAAAGAATTTGAAAAAATAATAAAAATAGATTACCCTAAATTTATGCGTTCAAAAAAGTTCAAAGAATTCGATAAATATATTAAAAAGTCTAAGGCAAAATATCTTTTAAAATATGACAGAGTTAAACTTATTGAAGGCGGATTTTTCAAAAAGACGGAAAAACTTTTTACAATTGACAATATAGAAAAAGATTTTACTGATATGCCTAAAGCATTTGCTGCATATATAAGATTAAAATCCTATCAAAAAAAGCAATCAAGAATTTCTGCAAGAATAAATAAATATAAAAAATATTATGAAAGACCAACTGAACTTTTTGCAAGACTGGTTGAGGGGCTTTATCTTGACAACGAATGGGTTGAAGCTGTTGCTCCAAATGTTGTAAGAAGGTATTATGAATTGTTAGATGAAGGTTTTTATATGGAGCTTAAACACGTCCATACATGTCTTCGTAACGGATTATGTCTTCTTCAATAAGCGGATTGCCTTTTTGAACTTCTATAACTTCTACTGCTTCTTCATAAGGGTTTTGCAGTGAGTGAATTGCTTTCAAAGGAATATCTATACTGTGACCCGGAGGTAAAATCAATTCTTTTCCGTCAAGCACGACTTTTGCTGTTCCTGAAAGTACAACCCAGTGTTCGCTTCTGAAATTATGTGACTGAACCGAAAGTTTTTGTCCTTTGTTTACATGAATGATTTTTGTTAAAAAACCTTCTCCCTGCGCTATAACAGTATAAAATCCCCACGGACGGTAAACTGTTTTGTGCACAAGATGAGTGTTATCATTTTGTTTTTTTAGGGTTTCATAAATTTGTTTAACATTTTGTGCCTGATCTTTTTTGCAGGCAAGAACAGCATCTTCGGTTTCAACAATAATTGTGTCTTCAAGTCCGATTGTTGTAACCAGTTTTGATGAGGCATAAACAAAAGAGTTTTTGGAATTTTTGTCCAGAACGTGTCCTACAAAAACGTTTCCGTTCTTATCTTTTTCGCTTACATCATATATTGATTGCCAGGATCCTAAATCTTTCCAATCGCTTTCTAATTTTACAAGCGCAATATTATCTGATTTTTCCATAATGGCATAATCAAATGAAATATTAGGCATTTTATCAAAATTAATAAAAGGAATTTCATCCGATTTTGAAAAATCGAATTCTTTTGCAATCTCAGATATTTCAGGGGCATGTTTTGCAGTTTCATTAAATAACGTAGAAGCTTTAAACATGAAAATACCGCTGTTCCAGAAATATGTTTTTGCTTTTATAAATTCTTTTGCCGTTTCAACATCAGGTTTTTCTACAAATTCTTTTACCTTAAAACCGTCATCAATTTTTTCTGATGTATTAATATAACCGTAACCTGTTTCAGGATAAGAAGGTTCAATACCGAAAGTTACGATGTAGCCTTGTTCTGCAAACTTTTCGCTTTTTTTGACGGTAGATATAAATTTTTCGGTATCTTCAATCAAAAGGTCAGACGGAACTGCTATAATAACAGGGTCTTTTTCATATTTTTGTGTAATATATTTTGCTGCTAAAACTATTGCAGGTGCTGTGTTTTTTGAAACGGGTTCGGATAAAATTACAGGAGATGCTCCAAGTTCTTCAAGCTGAATTTTTACATTTGAGGAATGTTTTGTATTTGTCATATTAATAATTTCTGACGTACAGCCTTTCAGTCTTTCAAATGTGGATTGTAAAAGACTTTTATCAGAATTCAAATGATGCAATTGTTTTGGATATAATTCTCTTGAAAGCGGCCATAATCTGCTGCCTGAACCTCCGGCTAATATAATTCCGTACATTAATCCTCCTGTTTTTTATGATTTTATCATAAAAGTTTTGAAATTTCCCTTAATGTTAAAATCATGTTTAGTTTTGATAAATATAGGTTTATCACTATTTAAAATACATTTTTCATATTCATTTTCACAGACTATAAAATCTATGTCATCATTATTTATATAATTTTCTGACAAGTTGTCAGTGATTATTCCGATAATAGAATTTTCATGAATAATTTCTTTTGCATCTTTTATAGTGATATCATCCTTGCTTAAGATTATACCGCTGCTTTCTGTTATAAATGCTATGTCTGCTCTTGAACTGATTAAAAACAGAGAATTAAATTCGCTGCATAAAAATTTTATTTTGCTGCACAGTTCAATATACTTTCGGTCAGTGATGTCTTTCTTAACAAAACTTATAATGCATTCATTTTCACTTAAGATATTTGCAATGCAGTCTAAAAATTCATCGTCATTTCCGAACCCGATATTATCAACAAATACGCATAGACTTTTGTTTTTGAAAATTAAATTTTTATATCTTACTTTGAAATTTTCCATAGATGAATTTATTATATTATAAATTTCTTGAATAATGAATATATTTTTGATATGATGGTGTTGTAATGTTTGAGTGGGATTTAAGAAACAAAGTAATAGCTGGCTCAATTGCTGCAATAATACTGCTTTCTGTCGGATTATATTTTGGGAAGATTTATCAGTCCCCGGCAAAGACTGATAAAATATATTCCGAAGCCTTGACAGATTTCAAGAATGGTAAATACCAAAATGCGTATTATTTATTTTCACGCATTACATTGTTTTCCAATCTGAAACCTATTGCGATTTATCATCAGGCTGAATGTGCAAAAATGCTTAATGATGACAAGTCTGAATTAAAACAATATCAGTTCTTGTTTAATAATTATCCTAAGCATAAATTGAGCATTCGTTCCAAATACCTTGCGGGTCAGAAGCTTTTAAACGAAAAACCGCAGCTGGCAAAAAAATATTTTGAAAGCATAATTCATAATGCACCTGATACGGATTATGCCATAGCCTCCGAATATTATCTCGGGGTAATTATGCTTGATAAATACAAGGATGATAAAATTATTCCTCCGTCTGTTGTTACCGATGCTGAAAATTGTTTTCGCCATTATTTAAAAAAAGCTCCGTCTGGAAAACATGCTCTTAACGCTGTTAATATTTGGCTTGCATTAAATGATAATATTACAAGTGATGATTATATTTTACTTGCAAAATCATGTTATTTGTTCGGCGAATATGTAAAAGCCCGTGAATTGCTCCATAAAGCTAATGTTAATGAGGCATGGGCGCTTGATGTTAAAAATTCTTATGCACTTGAAAATACCCCTCGAGCAAAGTTCTTAACTGAAAACGGGCTGCAAAAATACGCGCAATATGCTGATGAAAATGATATAATTGATGCCATTGATATTTATACAAAATTATCATCATCAAAAACTCAGGCTGTTGACAGACTTTTAAGTATTGCATCAGGCAAAGGCAGAGATTATCTGTTAAGCTTAAAATGCCAAAACGTTGCACAAAAAGACAAAGCAATGTGTTACAGTCATTTATATTTAAAATATCCCGACGGAAGATTTTCTGCTGATGCTCTTGCAAATATTTTCTTTGCAAAAATAAAAGCTCATGATTATGAAAACGCCAAAAAAATAGGCAGAGATCATTTAAATAAGTTCCCTGATGCAAATTCTGCCCCTATGGTTATGTATTGGATGGGAAAAATTTGTGAAAGAACAAACAGTTATGATGAATATATGGGATATTATAAAAGTGTAATTACTAATTTCCCTGATTCATATTATGCATACAGAGCTTATCTTAAATTAAACCGATTAACGGGTCCGCTGATTACAAGCTATATCAATCCTCAACCTGTTGTTTATCCGTATAAATATACTAAAAATAATATAATTGTTAAGCTTGTAGATTTGCAGGATTACGATATCATAAGCGAACTCGGCAACGATGAATTTATCAAAAGCTGGGTGTTGTATAAAAAAGGTGATTATTCGCATTCAATGCTGGTTGCAAGAGATGCAATGGATAAAATTACGCAAAAACCCGACAAATACGACCTTAGGTGGAGGTTGGTTTATCCTGTAATTTTTTATGACGATGTGAAAAAATATTCAGGACAAACCGGAAATAACCCTCCTCTTATGCTTGCATTGATAAGAGAAGAAAGCTATTTTGACCCTTTGGCTCAAAGTATTGTGGGAGCAAGCGGTCTTATGCAGCTTATGCCTGCAACAGCAAATGAAATTAATTCTAAATTTGGTTTGGGTATGAACTCTTATGATTCTCTATTTAACCCTTATATGAATATTAAATTAGGCAATTACTATTATGAATTTTTAAGAAAAAACCTTGAAGGTTATGATGTTTCTTCTGTTGCAGCATACAATGGAGGAATAGGTTCTATTCAAAAATGGAAAACATCACTTCACTACAATGATACTGACGAATTTGTAGAACAAATACCTTACCCCGAAACAAAAAACTATGTTAAAAAAGTGTTTAGAAGTTACT
>UNSJ01000078.1 GCA_900548405.1 Candidatus Gastranaerophilales bacterium
GTGTAAACCCCTTTAACCCAGCAACCTTGTCGGGGGGGGGGCAACCCTTAATGCTCTTGAACCAATCATTTTCAGCCTCCTTTTTTATAATCATTATTTACTATTTTGCAAGTTTTGTCAACATATTGTTTACATAGGCAGCTTTATACAAAATTCTGTTTTGACATTTTCTTCACTATCAACAGTAATTTCACCGCCGTGAGATTTTATAATCTGCTGCGAAAGATATAAACCTAGACCTGTGCCAATTTTACGGAATTTTTTTGCAGCAGAATAATATTTGTTAAAAATCAATTTAATTTCTTCTGCAGGAATTCCCTGACCGTAATCAATTACTGAAATTGTTATAAATCCGGGGATTTCACCAGTAGTTATATCAATTTTATCTTTAGTATTGCTGTGAGATATTGCATTGGATATTAAATTTTTAATAACCCTTTCAAGCTGAAGTGAGTCTGCCGTAACTTTGATGTCGCGTTGTGATGTAAAATGTATTTTTATACCTGAGTTGTTTGCTATCGGCTGAGTGCTTCTGATAATATCTGTAATAAAATTGTTCAACATAATGTTTTCTTTAATCAGTTTAATACCTGTTTCTTTTATTTTATATGTCTCAAGAATTATCTGAACGAGTTCAACAAGTTCCTGGTTTGAATTTTTCATATTTAAAAGTGCAAACTGCTGCTTTTCGTTTATCTCGCCGAATTTGCCGTCAAGAAGAAAATTAATTATATTTGATTCGGCAACTATCGGAACTTTTAAGTCGTGAGTTAGTGTTGCAACAAAATCTTCTTTTAAGGTTTCAATTTCTCGTTCATTTGTAACGTCTTTGATTAATATTACATATCGTTTTTTATCATCGTCAAGTGAAAGTTTAATTGTATTCATTACAAAGTTGTTTGTAGGAGTATGAGTAATGAAAACATCTTTATTTTTAATTCTTTCTAAAGGTGTGTCGTCGCTTATCTGAATATAGTCAAAAATATTTTTACCTATAATTTCTTGCCCTTTAGCTCCAAACCATGAACTTACTTTCGGAGTAACTCTAAGAATATTATACTTGTCGTTGACGATTAATATACCGTCAGAAAGAGAGTTGATAACAGATTCTAGTAATTTGTTCTGGCGCATTAACTCTGCCTGATATTCCACAATCATTTTTTCTCTATCGTTGAGAGTTTCTACCATTCGGTTAATACTGTCAGTAACGTTTTGGTATGTCGGGTGGTTAATTTCATCTATTTTAGTTGATAAGTTCCCGTAACGTACCGAGTTTACAGTGTTTGTAACCATGCCTAAGTAATCGTTAATTTTTGACCAGCGTTTGTTTGTTTGCCTTGTGATTAAAAATAGTACTATGAAAACGATAATGATGCTTAAATTTAAAATATACCAGAGCATTTATTTTTCCCTCTCTTTATGATAGAATTATAGCAGATAAGGGATATTTTGTATATGGGAAATCTAAAATTACCTGAAACAATTAAAATGGTCATCACTGACTTTGACGGTGTTGTGACGGATAACTGTGTGTATATATGCGCAGACGGTCATATGAGCCGTAAACTGAATTTTAAAGATGTAATGGCTTTTTCCATACTTAAAAAAAACAATTTTATGATAGGAATAATATCAGGAGAGAAAAATTCTGCGATAGAAATTTTGGCTAAAAAGTTCAACATTGAAGAAGTGCACCAAAATATCAGAATTAAAATCAATGTATTAAAAGGCATAATTGAAAAATATAATCTTTCTCAGGAAGAATACGTTTTTATCGGAGATGATATAAATGATATTGAGTGTCTGGAATATGCAAAATATAAGATTACCGTTCCGCATTCTGTGAATAAGGTTAAAGAAATTGAAGGTATACAGATTACACAAAGCACTGCAGGCGATGGTGCGTTTAGAGAGGTGGCAGATTGTTTGGCTGGTTAGATGATATTATAGGAAAAATTAAGAATTTAAGCAGTTCTATTGATAAGTATAAAGAAGAAACAGTTATTCAATCACTGCCTTCGCTGACTTACGTTAATCGTGCCAAAAAGCTTATAGAAAAAAATCAGCTTCAGGAAGCTAAATTGATACTTAATAAAGCACTTAATCTCGCGCAAAAAGATGCTCTTGTTTATAAATATCTTGGTTTGGTTTATGAAAAACTAGGTAAAACAGAACTTGCTGTTGAAAATTATCAGGCATCTGCAGATATTGATTCGCAAGATAAGACCATTTGGCAAAGGCTGGGCTTTGCATTAATTAATGCCGGAAAATACGAAAATGCGGAAAAATCTTTTGAAAATGCAAACAAAATTCAAGGAAATAATACAGACACGTTCACCGGCTGGGGAATGAGTTTGATGAAGCAGAAAAGATATGACGAGGCAAGAGAAAAGTTTGCAGAAGCATCAAAGATTAATAAATATAATTTTTCTGCTGTATTTTTATGTGCTGTAATGGAAATGAAACTTGAAATGTATGATAAAGCTGAATTAAAGCTGACTTTTCTTGCAAATGTATGCCCTAATGAAAGCAATACATTTGAGTTTGCTCGTTTAAGAGCCCTAAAAGGCGACAAGGAAAGTGCCATTCATTATGCTTTGAAATCATTGGATTACAATCCTAATTTATTTCCTGCATATATTCTTTTGGGGCAGCTTTACGGGGATGCTTATGATGAAGAAAATGCTTTGAAGTACTTTAAAGCAGCAGAAGATAAAGAACTTGTTAATTCTGACCTTTATCTGGAATGGTCAAAAGTTTTGGAAAAATTTGAAAAATATGATGAAGCTAAATGCAAACTTTTGAAAGCTTTTGAGTTATCGCCTGAAAATATTGAAGTCATGGCACATTTAGGCTTGTGCTGTGTTACACGTAAAGAATTTGATGAAGCAAAACCTCTGCTTGAAAAATGTCTTGATGCTGAACCTGAAAACCTCATTGTTAAGCAAGCACTTGGTATTGTTGCTTATGAAAATAATGAACTTGAAAAAGCAATGTCTTATTTAAGGAGCACTGATGAAGATGCAATCAACTGCTATTATATGGCTAAATGCTATGAGAAAATGAATAACAATACAAAAGTTAAGGATTATTACGAAGCAGCTATACTTATTAATCCTAAATATATATCAGCGTTTGCAGATTATTCAAGGTACCTTATCTCTAAAAGTGAATATGCAGAGGCACAACGTAAACTGCGTAAAGCTTTGAAGGCCGATGATAATAATATTGTGTTGTTAAATTTATTGTTCTATGCAAGTTACATACTTGTCAAAGAGAACGTTTGTGAATATAATGTTAAAGAAGCTATCACAATAGCTGACAAAATTATAAATATTAGTCCCGACTTGTTTGAATACCCTGAGCAAAAAGCTGAATTATCAAAGCTTTTGCAGAATAACTCAGAAAGAGAATAACATTGAGAAAAGTAATAGTTCAAAAATTTGGCGGCACATCGGTTGCCGATACAAATAAAATAAAAAATGTTGCAAGAACAGTTATAAGAGAAAAAGAAAACGGTAATGATGTTGTGGTAGTAGTTTCAGCAATGGGACATACAACCGATTATCTTGTTAAAATGGCAAGAGATTTATCTCCAAACCCGTCAGGCAGAGAAATGGACATGCTTTTGTCTACCGGTGAATGTGTTTCTATTGCGCTTCTTGCTATGGCAATTCAGGCTCAAGGGTATGATGCTGTGAGCTTTAATGCTATGCAAATCGGAATTATGACAGAAAATGTTCATTCAAAAGCAAGAATTGTTGATATAAAAACCGATAAGCTTAGACAAAATTTAAAAGACGGTAAAATTATTGTTGTCGCAGGATTTCAAGGTGTAACCGAAGACGGTGAAATAACAACTTTGGGCAGAGGCGGTTCTGATACTTCTGCTGTTGCACTTGCTGCGGCATTGAATGCAGAAAGATGCGATATATATACTGATGTTGAAGGTGTTTATACAACTGATCCGAGAGTTGTTCCTAACGCATCAAAACTTGATGAGATTTCTTATGAGGAAATGCTTGAGCTTGCTCATGCAGGTGCAAATGTTTTGCATCCTCGCAGTGTTGAAACTGCAAAACAGTTTAATGTTCCGTTAAGAGTAAGAAGCAGCTTTAAACTGGATAATTTAGGTACTTTAATATTAGGAGTTGATAAAATGGAAATTTATAAACCTGTTGCAGGCGTAGCCTCAGATTTATCCCAAACAAGAATTGTAGTATGCGATGTTCCGGATAAACCCGGTGTTGCCGCTAAATTATTCGGAAAGCTTGCAAAAGAAAATATTTCTGTTGACATGATTATCCAATCTTATGCAAGAAAAGTTTCTAATACTAATGATATTGCATTTACTATTGATACAGCTGATTTGACTAAAACAGTAGCAGCTTTGGAAGCATTGAAAAATGAAATCGGAGCATCTGGTGATATTCAGGTAAATGATAATATTGCAAAAATTTCAATTGTAGGTGCCGGAATGATTGACAGACCCGGTGTTGCATCTACCATGTTTGAAACTCTTGCAGAACAAGGTATCAACATCAGAATGATTTCTACAAGTGAAATTAAAATTAGCTGTCTTGTTGATAAAGAAGATGCGCAGCGTGCCGTAAAAGCTTTACATAAAGTATTTGAACTGGAAAGCGACGAAGTTGCCGAAGTTAAAGGTGATTTACCAAACGTATAAAAGGTTATAATATATAATATTAAAGGCTATGTGTAAAACATAGTCTTTTTTTTATACAAAAAAAAGGAGCTAAAGCTCTGATGCAAATTTTCAAATTTTTTTGAAAACCTTTACAGTGGGCTAAAAAGCTCCGTTGGAATTAAGAATAGCTGGAAGTATGAAAAAGATTTAGTAATTATATT
>UNSJ01000079.1 GCA_900548405.1 Candidatus Gastranaerophilales bacterium
GCTAAAATACACATTAGAATTATGATAGCAATATTCAAAAAAGGGTAGGTCAAAAATAAATCGATATTTTTGACCCATAAATTTTTCTTTATTAAATCTAAAATAATTATATGCATAACAAATATTGAATATGAATATTTCCCAAGATATCCTAAAAACTTATTGTTTAAAATAGTAGATAAGTAACCTTTTTTTATTGTAAATAACAATATCATTCCAGCAAATGTTAATATAAATATTGAAATGTTTTTAAATGAAATATTATGAAAAACGGTATTACGCACAGCAAAAACTAACAAATAAATTTCCATAAAAGTAATAAATAATCTTTGTAAAATTCCAAACTTAAAATTTTGAAATTTTTGATAGGCAAGATATAAAAAATACCCCAATCCTAATCCTGCTAATGCTCTTATGTATCCAATACAAATAAAGTTTTCAAAAATTTTTGCAGGGGATACTGTTGCGTTAACAATATAAACATAAAAAATTAATACTAAATGAATTGTTATAAAATTAAACCATTTTTTTGAAAGTAAACTTTTTAAATAATAATAAAATAAACTTGCCCAAAACAAACTCGAAACAAACCAAACAGGATGAATATTTCCCATACTATTTTTTGTTGTCAAGCCAATATTATTAATTAACAACATTGTATAAACATTTATATATTTTTTGTAATTTAACAAATCAAACCAAGACAAAATCATATAAACTATAACTGCAAACCATATAACTGGCAGGAATCTAATCAATTTTATTTTAACAAAATTGATAAAATCATTGTTTTTCTTAGAATAAAACAAGAAAAAGCCAGCAGTTATAAAAAAGAAATCGACCCAATATCTACCATTTATTACATATGGCATATATTGAGCAGTAAAATCACCTAGTTCTTTAATATGTCTTATTTCACAAATAAAAATATGAAACAAAACTATAATAATAGAAGCAATAAATCTTAAAAAATCAATATTGTAAAAGCGTTTTTTCTCCATATTATCCCCTAATTACATCACTCTGATATTAAATTACTGGTATATAAATTTTTTATATCAACACTAGAAAGTTTTATTGGATTGTTTTTTAACCTATCAATATTTATTTTCGATACCAAATACTCAATTTCATCAGAAGTTAACTCTTTAAAATATTTCTCAATATTTAACTCTATAAATAATTTATTTAAAAATTCGACCAAATTTCCCGAAAAAATCGACAATAAATCAGATAAATTTTCTTTGACAAAATCAACCCCTCTTTTGTCTGCAATATTTTCATCTGAAATATTCAAATTCATCAATAATAATTGTTTAATTGTCCTTGCAACAGCAATACCATGTGTGACGTTATATTTTGAAGTTAAGACATATGATAAAGCATGTGCTGCAGTTGTTCTTGAAATATTAATAGCTTTTCCTGCGAAATTTGACGCCTTCATTATTTTTTCAGAATTTTCAATATTAGGATTATTAATATAATCAACCAAATAATCTCGACATAAAATCATTGCTTTTTTTGCAAATTCTCTGCTGATTGGGGTTGATTTAACTGCCCAATAACTCTCTATTGCTTGGCAAAATGCGTCTAATCCACAAGAAACTTTAATTTCATGCGGATTGTTTTCAACAAATTGTGAATCTACAATTGAATAATTAGGAAGAATTGATAAATTATCAAGCGAGGTTTTAACTCCATTAACATACAAAACTGCAAATTGAGTTGCTTCTGAACCTGTTCCGCAAGTTGTTGGGATGGCAATGTGTTTTTTGTTTGATTTTGTATACCATTTATAACTTTTAGCAAAATCAATAACGCTTCCACCGCCAACTGAAATTATTAAGTCAAAATCTTTTTGTATTTTATCAATTGCTATTTTAATTTCTTCTTCTTTTGGGTTTGTTGAAAAATCGTTGTAATAATTATATTCAACTTTTTCTAATTGTTTTTCAATTATTGGTTTTAAAGAATTATATGAATTTTTACCTGTAAAAACTAAAACTTTTTTAGCTTTTTCAAGTTTTAAGATTTTATATAAATTTTCAATTGCACCTCGGTAAATAAAATCAACTTGATTAAGATTTTCCATAAAAATTTTTTTGTTTTCTTGTGGTTTTTCTTTTGGTCTGCCCAAATCATCTCTTGCCCCGCATTTAACTTTAATTTCTAAAAATGTTGTACCGTTATCATCTAAAAATTCAGGTAATATTTTTTCTAATTCATCTTTAGTTGATACCGAATAAACTTTTTTATATCCAGAATTTAATGCTATTTGAGATAAATTTGCATTACTATTTGCAGTTGGTTGAGAACCAACCGAATCGTGAGCCTCGTTATTAAATACAATATGTTTAAAATTATTTAGATTTTTAGAAGCATTAACAGTTAATGCTCCTTGATGCATTAAAAATGCTCCATCACCATCAAAACAATAAATATTTCTATCTTGTTTTTCTAATGCAATACTTAACGCAATAGAGCTTGCATGCCCCATTGAGCCAACAGTCAAAAAATCTTGTTTATGAGGTTGGTTTAATCTGTTTCTTGTTTCATAAACTTCTCTTGAGATATGTCCTGTCGTTGCTATAACTACATCATTTTGATTTAAGTTTTCAATGACGGTTTCAATGGCATCTTCTCGTTTTAGAGAAAATCCTGAATTAACCTTATTGATTAAAGAATATTTTTCAAATGTTCCCTTTTTAACAATAAATGCAAATGGAACTTGTTCTTCCTTGATATAATTAATAGTTTTTTGAATTATTGTTTTAGCCTCTTCGAAATCTACTGGAAGAATTTCATATTTAATCCCCATTGCTTCTAATAATTTATCAGTAACCTTACCTTGTTTTATATGTTGAGGTTCATCCTTTTTATCAGGCTCACCTCTCCAACCAATAAACATTAACAATGGTATTTTGTAAACTTCTTCGTCAGTTAGAGATAAAAGAGGGTTTACGCAATTCCCAATCCCTGAATTTTGCATATATACAACAGCAGGGTTACCTGTCGCTAAATAATGCCCTGATGCAAGTGCAATAGCATTACCTTCATTTGCCGTTATTGTGTGATTTTTTGTATCAGTATTGTCTGTGATATATGCACAAAAATCTTTTAAAAGACTATCTGGCACACCACAGAAACAATTTATATTATTTTCTTTTAGAATATTAAATAATTCAGATGATTTCATTGGACTACCTCTTTTATTTTTATTTTGCCCCTGGAATTAATGTAATTATGTCTTTTATCTTCATACAATAATCTTCAGAGGCTTCTTTACATCTGTGGTTCTCAAGAATAGATTTAGCGGCATTAACCATTGCAGGGTACGCTGATCTTAAAAGGTGATTAGCATAAATTACAATATTTATATTGTTTTCAACTAATTCTTGTTCTGTTACATAATTATATGAAGACGGAACAACTACTAGAGGTTTTCTGTTTGGTAATTGATTATATAAAGTAGCAAATTCTTTAATTTCATCAAATGTTTTTTGACGTGAGTGAATCATAATACCATCAACACCTGCATCAAGATATGTTTTGGCTCTCATTATTGCATCATCCATACCTTGTTCAAGAATAAGACTTTCAATTCTTGCAATAATCATAAAATCATCAGTAACTTGTGCTTGTTTACCAGCTTTTATTTTTTCTGCAAAACCTTCAGGAGTATCTTGTTCTTGGAAAACTTCTGTTCCAAAAAGAGAATTTTTCTTTAATCCAACTTTGTCTTCAATAATAATCGCTGAAACCCCAAGTCGTTCTAATGTTTTAACTGTAAACACAAAATGTTCTTGAGGACCGCCATTATCACCATCATAAATAATTGGTTTTGTTGTAACTTCAAGAATATCGTTTAAAGTAGTCATTCTTGTTGTTGTATCGAGATATCCTATATCAGGTTTTGCTTGAGCCGCAGATTGTGTTAAAGAAGATATCCAAATTCCATCAAATTCAGTTTTTTTACCGTTTTCTTCAATAGAAGTATTTTCAACAATTAAACCAGATAAACCATTATGACTTTCACAAATAGTTACGATATCTTTAGAGTCTAATAATCTTCTTAATCTATGGCATCTAACTTCTGGAGTTGTTCCAACTTCTTTTAAAACTTTATTTAATTGGGTTGAAGAAATTCCTTCAGTATAAGGAATATCAATAACTTCCCCACCCCATTCAGCTATAACATCAACAATTCTTTGACGAGTTTTAGCTTGAACACCAGTTTTCCAATCATCACCGTGAAGAACGTAGTCTGGTTTAATTTTTAACAAGTTAGGCACATAATCTAAAGTTTCTTGAGGGATTACTTCTGTTACGCCTTTAACATTTTCAACTACGACTTTTCTTTGTTCCCAAGTCATGTATGGAAGGCGTTTATAACTTGCAATAGCTTTATCCGTTAAAAGACCAACAATAAGCTTCCCGCCACCTAGTTTATCCAATAATGTTCTAGCTTCATTAATTATATTTAAATGTCCTGGGTGCAATAAATCTGCACTCATACCAATATAAATTTTCATATTTAAATCTCCTCGTAATTATTTAATAATGTTGTTATTTTGTTTATTTCATCAAATGTATAACCCAAATGCTTTGCTTCCCCAAAGTTTGCAGGAATCATCATATAGTTGCCATAACAAACTGACAAGAATTCATGTATATCATTGGGAGCGCTATAACTGACACCATTAAAATTTATGTTTCTTAATGGAAATATGGTAGATTTATTTAATATTTTTTTTGCGATATTATATGGGCTTTCAATGCCATACACCAAACAATTCCCATCAGATTTACCTGCATATAAATTAATGTATTTATTAA
>UNSJ01000080.1 GCA_900548405.1 Candidatus Gastranaerophilales bacterium
AATCCAAGGCAGATGTAAGTATAATAAATAATCCGGTAAATATCGAGAAAATTTTTAATATATATCTGAGCAAATTAAAATATGAGAAAACAATAAAAGATACAATATGGAGTATAAAATAATGGAAAAGGACAAAATTAAACGATTTATAGAAATACATATACCTGTTACAGCTTGTAACTTACGTTGCCACTATTGTTATATAACACAATTAAATTTATGGAAGAATAAACAAGCTCAGTTTAATTATTCTGTTGACACTATAAGAAAAGCGCTTTCCGTAAAACGATTGGGCGGAAAATGTATGATGAATTTATGCGGTGGAGGCGAAACCTTAATTCCCGAAGAAACTTTGCAGATTGCAAAAGCTTTTTTAGAAGAAGGGCATTATGTAACAATCGTAACTAATGGTACTATTTCAAAAAGATTTGATGAATTGGCATCTTTTCCTAAAGAATTGCTTGAAAGACTGTTCTTTAAATTTTCTTTTCAATTCTTAGAATTAAAAAGAACAAAGATGATGCAAAAGTTTTTTGAAAATATATCTAAAGTTAAGGCTTTAGGGTGCTCTTTCGCATTAGAGATTACTCCAAATGATGAATTAATTCCATATATTGATGAAATTAAAGAAATTTCAATGAAATATTTAAAAGCATTACCACATATTACTATTGCAAGGGTTGATGCCGAACCTGGTGTGCCGATGCTGACTAAATTATCAAAAGAGGAATTTGCTAATGTATGGAAACAATTCGACTCAAAAATGTTAGAATTCAAGCTTCCTGTTTTTGGCGAAAAAAGAAATGAATTTTGTTATGCAGGTGATTGGAGTTTTTGTATAAATGTCGGAACAGGAATGGCTTCAAAATGCTATAAGGGCGCAAGTATGGGAAATCTTTTTGAAAATATAGATAAACCTATTAACTTTTCTGCCATAGGCAAAAAATGCCCGCTCCCTCATTGCTATAATGCCCATTCATTCTTATTATGGGGAGATATTCCTAATTTCTCAAAAACAACTTATGCGGATATTCGTAACCGTAAATGCAGCGATGGCTCTGAATGGCTTAACGATACAATGAAATATTTTATGAATTCTAAATTGCAAGAATCTAATAAAGAGTATTCTTTGAAAAGAAAGTCGGAAATTAACAAGACTTGTAATTCTTGTAAGAAAAAAGAAAAATTTTTTGAACAAATTTTTTCAGTTAAAAATGAAGTAAATAATAAGAATGAAAAAACTCATAAAGTATTCAGAATTTTAGGAGTTAAATTTAAATTAAAAAGGCGTAAGCATAAAGATAATTCTTTCAAATGTACTAATAACAATATAGAATCAAGATTAAACAGTATAAAGAATATTGAAACAAAGTTAGATAATCTGATGACTTTTGTCGAACTTGAACGCTTTGACAGACAGTTATCGCAGATGGTTCCTAAAGATCAAATGATTTTTGTATGCATTAACGGTATCGGTGATGCAATGTTATATGTTTCTTATTGGCGAGAATTAGAAGAAATGTATAAGAGCAAAATATTTTGGGTTGTTACTAAATCGCATGAAATTGTTTTGAAACTTTATGGTGTTACTAATTATATGGTTTTGGATTCGATAAGTGCCCATAAAAAAGGTCATTTTTCTGAAGGGGTTAATATAACTACAAAACCTGTAAAAGGTATTCCTTTCTATGCTCACTGGACTTATAATAAAGCAACTTGTGTAAAAGAGGATTATTTTTTAGACTTTGTCAGAAATTCTATGGGCTTGCACAATGTTCCTTTGAATCATCCTGTGTGGTATCCTGAAATTGATGAAAATCTGAACCTAAAAATTTCTTGTATTAAGGATTTAAGCAAAACTATATTAATTTCACCGGATGCAAGATGGCTTCCTGTGAATGATACCAATTTTTGGAATTTATTGATTGTAGAAATCAAAAAAGCAGGATATGAAGTAATAGTAAATGATTTTCTAAATGCTATGAAGTTGGATGCTGATTTATGCCGTTCGGATTTTACTACGGAAGAATTAGTAGCTTTATCACAAAAATGTTATGCAACCATTTCTCCAAGAAGCGGATTTACCGATATTGTTCATGAACTTGGTGATAGATTGTTTGTGATATACTCAGATAAAAAATGGGTAGATTTGTTTACTCTAAATAAACTTTGCTCTTCAGGCAATGTTAATGAATATATTTATTCTAAAGATATTTCGGTAAATCAGATTGTAAATGATATTAAAAAAATATCTCAAAAAAAGGAAGCTAAATTATGATTTTCACATATCATAAAATTTCATTTTTGAAGTCTGATAAAAGTACTGTAAATTTGTGGAATTTTATCAGGCAGATGTTTGAAGCCCGAAAATACAAAGTGGTTTTTCTAAAGGACTATGATATAAATGATAAGAACCAAATTGTTTTAAGATTTGATGACGGATACAAAAGTGTGTTGAAATATGCTGTACCTGTATTGAAATTCTTTGGCTATCCTTTTGAAGTTTTTATTGTAGAAAAATTTTATGATAAAGCAGAAAAAGGTGATAAAAATTTTATGGATAAAAAAGATTTAAAAGAAGTTATAAAAGCCGGAGGCAGACTACAATATCATACAAAATCACACCCTGATTTAAGTTTAATAGAAGATAAAGAGAAACTTAAACTTGAAATTATTTGTCCTGAATATCTGAAAGCATTGGATAAAAATGGATTTGAATTTTTAGCATATCCTTTTTGGAAACATAATTGTGAAACTTTGAAAATAATTCAAGAAAATTATAAAGGTGCTTGTTCAGGAAACGGCTTTGCCGAAAATACCGATTATTCAATGGATGGAATAAGAGCCGAAGCAAATACAATAATTTAAAGGAGAGCCTATGTCAAAAATATTAGATAATATATTATCAGTAAAAAATCATGGAGAGCATAAAACGTTAACTCTTTTAGGGTTTAAGTTTAATTTTATAAGAACAGCAGTTTTACAGGAAAAGATTTACAACAAGTTGTCTGCCTTGAATAATGAGCTTAACAGTAATAAAGATAAAGTTTCTAAGCTTACTGACACTGTTAATTCTTTAAGTAAAAAAATTGCTTGTGTAAGCAATGAGGAAAGAAAAAAATGGGTCATTGAAAATATCGGTAACAAAGATTTTTATGAACAGGAATTGTCTGTTTATAACACTTTAGAAGAAATGAAAGCCAGAAAATTTTATCCAATTTATAGAGATAGAATATCTAAAGGAATAATGCGTATAGCAATGAAAAATTTTCACAATCGTTATCCTGAATATGAGGCTTTTTTATTTTCTGATGTGAAAGATTTGGGTAATGAATTCAAAGTTTATGATAAAGAAGATATTAAAAGTATGAAGCCCGATACGCAAATGGCTGTTCTTGCATTTAACCAAGATTATTTAGCATTGGACTTGATAGATGAATTAAATAAATACAACATCAAGTATTATGCGGCAATACAATCTTTCCCTCATGCAAGATATTTCCATACAGATGAAGCGGCGTTTAAAGTATTGGAAGAAGAATCATTATCTGACAGCTGGCATTTTTGCCCAGTAGATTTTGAAAATATATTTCAGGCAATTAAAGCCGGTCAATTTCTTGAGGGTGACTATGTAGAGATTGGAACTTTTAAAGGTGATTCTGCTTCTGCTGCATTAAATTATATGAAGAAATCAGGAATAAATAAAAAAGCATATTTTATTGATACTTATGAAGGTTTTAATTATGATGAAGCTTTTAACTCAAATGATACATATTGGAAAAGCGGTCATACAGATACTTCATTGGAAAGGGTATCAAAAAGACTTGAAAAATATAGTAACGCTAAACTTGTTAAAGGTAATATTATAAAAGATGAATTACCTGAAGAAATTAAGCAGATTTGTGTAGTGAATATCGACGTTGATTTATACGAGGCTGTAAAAGCTGCTTTATATAAAGTTAAAGATAAAGTTGTTACAAATGGTATAATTATAGCAGAGGACTATGGGCATACTCCTACATTAATAGGCGGTCAAAAGGCTGTACAGGAATTTATTGAAGATAATAAAAATGATTTTATACCACTTTATTTGAACAGCGGGCAAATGTTTTTAATTAAGAAATAAGGAATTTATTTATATATGAAAAAAAATTTATTGGAAAATATATTTGATTTAATTAATAAAAATAATCGTATAAAATTAGAATTAATCAAACAAAATAATATAAAACCTAATTTTGAACGTCAGGTTGGATATATATGTGCAAACAAAAATAATCCGAATGAAAAATATTGGCTTACATT
>UNSJ01000081.1 GCA_900548405.1 Candidatus Gastranaerophilales bacterium
GGCATGGAGAAAAGCAGAGGTGTCTTTAGGGTATACTCCTGAGTGTTTTTATTGGGAAAAAAGCCCGTATAATGCTGTGTGTGTTGATAGAGATAAGTACGGTAATTGCAAAAAGTATGAAATGCCTGACGGCAGTCCTGTTCCCTCTGATAAAAACGGCAGATATAATGAATGTGCAACATTTATGGAACAAATAGTTAAAGAGCTTGATGTAATTAAAACTTGTAGAGGTAATGGCGTTGCTGATAAATGTATTCCGCCATATGAAGGTTATGATACAATTAAAGGTCAAAATGATGATACTTTAACTGATGAAGATTTGGAAGGTTTGTCTTTAGGATGCGGGAATTGGCGCAAGGCTGCAATCCACAATGATAGAACAATTTATGTATTAAAAGACGGCACAATATTATTTCCTTATAGCGGTCCTCAATTATTTGCAATTGATATAAATGGAATGAAAGGTCCTAATAAATGGGGAATTGATGTTTTTTCATTCAAGACATCAGCACCTTCTGTAAATTCAAGACTTACTATTGTGCCCGGAATATGTATGATGCCTGAAAAAGGCGGAGTATCTACAACACAAAAACTCATTGATATATATAAATAAAAAAAGAGGACTTTATAGTCCTCTTTTTTCTAAGTATCAATATTTGTTGCGTATACCGCATTGGCTTCAATAAAGTTTCTTCGTGGATCGACTTTATCACCCATTAATATATCAAATAACTGGTCGCAAAGCATTGCATCTTCTACATTAACTTTCAGTAAAGTTCTTGTAGCCGGATCCATTGTGGTTTCCCACAGCTGCTGCGGCATCATTTCACCAAGACCTTTGAAACGTTGAATTTGTAATCCTTTTTGACCTCTGTCATCAATGATTTTTTGAAGTTTTTCAAAAGAATTAATTTCATATTGTTCAGTATCTGTTTCGAGAATTAAATTTTCTTCTTCTTCAATCAGATAATCCCTGATTAAAGGATAAGATGCTTTCAATCTTTTATATTCCGAACTTTTAATAATATTTTGAGTAATAATTACATGTTCTTCCTCATTAAGGTTTAATTGAATAGAATATTTTGCATTTTCAGCATTGTATTTTGCTGAAACAACATAACTTGAAGCTTCGTGAATATTATAGTTTTTAGCGTGGTCTTGAAGATAATGGTTCAAGTATGCAATTATTTCATTCATTTTAGATTGATCTTCAAAACATTCAACAGTAATATTTGAACGGACAAGACCTCTCAATACAACAGCAGGATACAAGTTTAAAATAGGGTTGTTGTATGAATTATAGAAGGAAGACATGTTTTTAATTAATTCTAATAATTCATCTCCTGTTTTTGTTCTTGATTTAGTTTTGTCAGAAAGACTCAAGTTTTTAATACCGCGTTCTTTAAGCATTTTATCAAGTGCATGTTCGTCATATAAGTATTCTGAATTTTTACCTTGAGTAACCTTAAATAAAGGCGGCTGTGCAATATATACATATCCGTTTTCAATCAACGGTCTTGCATATCTGAAGAAGAATGTTAAAAGAAGTGTTCTAATGTGCGCACCGTCAACATCCGCATCAGTCATGATAATAATTTTGTGATAACGTAATTTTTCTAAATCTACTTCATCAGCGTTTCTGCTTATGTTGATGCCGAAAGCCTGAACCATTGATTGAATTTCGTTATTTCCGTAGATTTTATCAAGTCTGGCTTTTTCAACGTTTAAGATTTTACCTCTCAACGGTAAAATAGCTTGGAACATTCTGTTTCTGCCCTGTTTAGCAGAACCGCCCGCAGAATCACCCTCAACTATATAAATTTCACATTTTTCAGGTTCTCTGTTAGAACAGTCAGCAAGTTTACCCGGTAATGTAGAGTTTTCAAGAACTGATTTTCTTCTTGTCAATTCTCTTGCTTTTCTTGCGGCTTCTCTTGCGCGTTGAGCCTGTAATGTTTTTTCTATAATAATTTTTGCAATTTTCGGGTTAAATTCCAACCACTCTTGAAGTTTGTCACGAACGGCATCTTGAGTTGCTCCCATAGCTTCCTGATTACCGAGTTTTTCTTTTGTTTGACCTTCGAATTCCGGGTTAGGAATTTTTACACTTACTATTGCTGTCAATCCTTCGCGGACATCTTCACCTGAAAGGTTTGTGTCAGAATCTTTTAAGATATTATTTTTTCTTGCATAATCATTAAATACACGTGTTAAAGAGTTTCTGAACCCTGTTAAGTGGGTACCGCCTGAATTTGTATTGATGTTGTTAGCAAAAGATAAAACGCTTTCGCTGTATGCATCAGTATATTGCATTGCAACTTCAATCTGCATACCGTCAACAACTTTGTCGATATAAATAGGTTTTTCATGCAATACATTCTTGTTTTGGTTTAAAAATTCAACATAACTTGCAATACCGCCTACATAGTGGAAAATTTCCTGTTCATTTGTTTTTCCGTCTATGAAAATTATTTTCAAACCTTTGTTTAAAAATGCCATTTCACGCAATCTGTTAGCGATAACATCTTTGTCGATTTCTGTTGTATCAGTAAAGATTTCAGGATCAGGCCAGAAAGTGGTTTTTGTACCTGTTTTTTCTGTGGCTTCTCCTTTTTCAACTGGAGCCACAGGTTCGCCTCTCATATATTCCTGACGCCATACAAATCCTTGTCTTGAAACTTCAACTATGTATTTTTCAGAAAGCGCGTTAACAACAGATGCACCTACGCCGTGAAGACCGCCTGATACTTTATAACCGCCGTCACCGAATTTTCCGCCCGCGTGAAGGACTGTGTGAACAATTTCCAACGCAGATTTACCTGATTCGGGTTTAATATCAACAGGAATACCGCGTCCGTTGTCTTCAACGGTTACACTGTTATCTTTATTAACTGTTACATATATATCTGTACAGAAGCCTGCAAGAGATTCGTCAATTGAGTTATCCACAATTTCATAAATACAATGGTGCAAACCTCTTTGAGATGTTGAACCGATATACATACCGGGCCTCATTCTTACGGCTTCCAATCCTTCTAATACACGAATATTGCTGGCATCATAGGACTGAGAAGTTTTTGTTTCGATAGCTTCATCATTATTTGAAAGCTCGACAACTTCAATTTTTTCCACAGGTTGAGCCTGAGTATTTTGTTCATTGGTTACTTCTGTAATTCCATCAGCCATATTCTTATATTCTCCCCTTAAATTAGTCTTTTTCCCTTACCAATATTGTAACACAAACATATTAAAATTCCTAATTTATGACAAAAATTAACTTAACTCAACACTTGAAAATGCTTAAAAATTGTATTATAATGATTTTACAGGTTTTAATATGCATTTCAAACGGGAGTTATTTGGGTGGAAGCCGGAGTTAAAAAAAAATTAAAAATATATAATGCTTTTGCAGCATTCACTCTCGCTGAAGTTCTCATCACACTTGGTATAATTGGTGTGGTTGCAGCTATGACTATGCCCTCTCTTGTTAATGAACACAGAAATAAACAATATGTTGTTGCTTTTAAAAAGCTTTATTCAAATTTTTCAAATGCTATAATTTTGTACAAAGCTGATCAAGGATGTGACGGTATTGATATTTCAACCTGCATTGAAGCAATGGGGTACGGTGATAACAACTGTGATGCATTTGCTGAAGTTGCTAAAAAAATGAAATATGTAAAAATGGCACCCGATGGTCCAAATGCTGCAGGCTGGGTTGCAGATACAAGTTATAATTATTATGGCGATAAAGTAAATAACGGGTATGGAATGGTTAACAGCACAGGAATTGGCTGTTTTTACGGGCTTCCGGACGGTATGGTTTTAAATGTGGATGTTGATCCGAACGGTTTTAAAGTTTTTGTAGATACAAACGGTAGAAAAGGACCTAACAGAATGGGCAAAGATGTACACACATTCACAGTCGGATGTGGTTCTGCATCAGCTGATAAAGTTGCAGCGTGTATTGCATCAGGTAAAGATATATTCCCGTTTGTTCATGAATCTTTCCCACAGCCTATTATAAAAGGTTTATGTACAATGGGAAGTTTTTTAGATGACAGATGTGACCAGGATAATATGTTTCCTAATGTTTCAGGCGGCGCTTCACCTTCAGCCTATATTTTGATTAATGACAAACTGCCTGATTATAGAGAAATAGCATCTAGAGTTTCAGGTTTTAAACCATAAAGATAATATTATAAATAAGCGAAAGGAGCAATTTATGAAAACCAGCGTCGCCGCTGGACCCGCAACATTGG
>UNSJ01000082.1 GCA_900548405.1 Candidatus Gastranaerophilales bacterium
AAGCCATTAGTAAGATACTTACTGTATCTGCTAATAGCCTTTTGGGGCTTTATTTTCAAAACTTATACAAGCATTATTTACTGAAATGACAACATTTTCAAGAGGGTATTTTTGGGGAAGGCTCTCATAGATTGAATTTTACTGATTGTAAGTTAGGTTGAAATGCTTGCAGAGTATAATGAAAATTTTTTTAACAGTGATTAAAGGTTGTATTTATATACTTCTCCGTATGGTTAATAGTTTGACGTATATAACAATATATAGAAATTCAACAATTCACAGTCGAAAAAAGATGTAAACACTTAAAGACAGCATCACTGAATGGTTGCATCAAATGAACTGGTGTATCTTTAGACCATTTTAGGCTAAAATGCAATAATAATAAGCCTTAAGGCATTATCCCTCGATTGTAAAATTTTGTAAAGAATTTTCAAAATACGAAAAGTATAACAGTGAAACCTTAATCAGTTCAGCGTTATCTTCGGAAATTTTTCAGATATCATCCATTATTTTGTACAAAATTCTTATCATTTTCGTTCTACATATCTGTTTTTAATTATTATTGTTTCAATTAAATTCAACTTGAAAAAGGTTATACAGTCAATATGATGTTGAGTGGCTTGAAAGCCTTAGAATGCTTATCAAATATTACAAAATGAATATATCATCAGTAAAAGTTCTATTACAAATCTTAGAACAAAATCCCTCAATAGTCTTGCCCAAAAACGAAATTGGTGAAGTTCTCCACAAAATGACTAAGAACCTAAATTAAACCTATTGTCAAGAATTTTAATAAAAATCGCAAAAATACCTAGAAAACCTTTCTAAAAAACAGGCATGTTATAAAGCATAATAGTCAAAGTATTTTAGCGGATTAACATCATTACAAACCCTCATTTTTAAGCAAATTTTCAAGCATGTTAAAAGATTTTTCTATATCGCATAAATCAGGGTTGTTCATAAACATTACTGCCATTACTTGACAGATGGATTGAACATTACAGCGTGCAGGTAAAATTTCATACAATATCGTTCTTATCCTCTCATTATCAACCGTTTTGCCTTCCATAACTCTTTCGTTTATAAGTTCATCAGGATTATAACCATTTGCAAGGTACAAAATTATTTTTTGTTCAATAATGTTTAAAGTGTTTAAATTAATCTTCCTCTGCTTGTTAAGCCACTTTTGCAAGATATGAAAGTTTAATATTACATTTTTTGGTTCAAGGCTTACCGTTTTAGTGATAAGTTCAGGACATAGACCGTATATAGCAAGATTTGTTATTGCACAATTACGCCAATATGCCAAATCAAGGTCGTTGAATATATTACATGCATACTTTTTACACTTTGGATTTGATTTATATAGCTTTTTTATTTGCTGCAATACCTTTAAATAATCTTTAGGGCTGTTATAATAATTCATCAACAAATTATGTTTTTCTTTCAACTCCTTGGGAGCATTCATAACCATATCTACAAGATAGCCGATAAGATAAATTTCTTTTAAATTATGTTCTCGTGCTCGTTCTAATATCAATAACTCATTTATTTCTTCGTTATCGTTTATTTTTAAGGCTTTTTTCAAATTAATAAGTTTATCATATTGAGGTAGAATTTTTTCTAAGCTAATGTTATCAGGTAGTTTTTTCATAAAACACGTCCTTTCATACAGTTTCAACTAATTAGTTCGTTAAGAACATGTTTTATTCTATGAGAATAACATCAAAAGTAAATAGCCCACATGGCTAGTATAAATAATATTCGCACACAAAACTAAAAGCTAATCTTTGTTAGCAAACATACGTGCAATATTGTTTATATAGTATAATTTTTCGCTGTCCAATTCGGGTAAAACGGTATTTATTTCTCGTATAATATCGTGCTGTTCCGAATCGATAGTTGCCATATTGAAATCAAATAATTCTTTTGGCAAAATATTAAAAACTTCACACATTTTCATAATGGTGCCGTATGAGGCAAATGACTTACCAGTTTCTATTGCACTGTATGGATAGTAATTTAAAAGAATTGTTTGGGTTGAGAATAGCTGAATTGAGAAAAAGATATTGCTTGACACAGCAACAACTTGCTGACCTTATCGGCTTTAGGCTTGTCGGTATATCACAAATTGAAAGAGGACAGAAATTTGCAAGTGAGCGGACAATTCAAAAACTTTGTAATGCTTTTAATTGTGAACCTAAAGACTTATTCAGCTTTGATGTAAAAAGAGTGTTATCACAGGAAGAAAAAACAGCTATAAAAGACATTAAAAACATATTAGAAAACCACCCTGAATGTATAAAAGATGCATTAATGTTCGTCACTGACAGAATTAGTAACAAAAATGATTGTAAATCATAAACTTTTATTTTAGGCATTTATAAGAACCTAAGACTAAGTCCTGAATTCGGCTTTAATAACTCAGGTTGCGGCTTAATGTTGAAAAGTGCTTTATAATTCCTAAATAGCTTAATCATCTCACCCATAATATTTTTATCAAAATATACTTTGTGTACGGTCATTTTTGAGCTATCTCGTTCATTTATAACTTTTTTAGCCCTGTAAACAATAAGTTTTCTATCTTCACTTATAGCTCTAAGTAGTAAAGCTCTGATATAATAACGGTTAAAATCGCTAAAAGCTATCATTTGATTTATGTTAGACGGAACACTCCGCCCGCAATCGTAGCAGCTCTTAAAAAAAATTTTTGTAAGTTGTCTTGAAAGCGTATCAGCGTCACCATGCTCAAAGCAAGATTTAAGAACTGATTTATAACAGCTTAAACCGTAAGCACTCATGGATAAAGGTTCATAAAATGAGCAGTTTCTGATATCAAGTTCAAGTTCGCTGATCATATTCAGTCGAGTTTCTTCGTCTAGGTCAGGGAAGTAATACATATAATAATTTCCTTTCAATAACTTTATAACAAATTTATAAATAGTAGGGTAAATTTAATATATCCTTGCGATTATCACTTTTTCATGTATACTCATGGATAACAATAACTTAGGGGATAACATGTTTATTAAAAAAGAAGAAATAAATATATATTGTGATGAAAGTTGCCATTTAGAAAATGATGGGCAGCGAGCAATGGTATTTGGTTGTGTTAGATATCCTAAAGAAAATGTACAAGCCTTATCTAAACGTATTAGAGAGTTAAAAAAGAAACATTTTATTTATCCTTTTGCTGAAATTAAATGGAAAACAGTATCAAAATCTAAAGAAAAATTTTACCTAGATTTGTTAGAACTATTTTTAAATACTGAAGATTTAAAATTTCGAGCTGTAGTGTTTCAAAATAAAGATTTACATAAACTTGAGCATAATAAGTTTCAAAACCAAACTTATGAAGATTGGTATTATAAGATGTTTTATGTAACTCTTGGGAATATTATTGATAAAGGACATTCATATAATATATACCTTGATAGGAAAAATGAAAATAGTTCACAAAAGGTGCATACTTTAGAAAAACATCTTGCAAAAAAGGCCAAAATACTAAAAATTCAAAATGTTTTATCTTATCAATCAGAATTAATTCAAATCACAGATTTTTTGACAGGCATCGTTTCTTATGCAAATAGAGACGCTATAAAATTACCAAAAGCAAATACAACAAAAGTAAAATTAGTGGAAATATTAAAAAGTCGAACTAGTTTATCCTTAATTTTATCAACACCTTTATCTGCTGATAAAGTAAATATTTTTATGTGGGAGCCAAACTATTATGAGTAACGATATTGAATGGCTACCGAATATAACAAGACTTGAAAATTATTATGACGGAGAAACTTTTGATTTTGTTAAGCTCGTTAATGATCGTTATAATGATTTGATAAATGATTTTTGTAATAATTCCAATCCGATAATGTTTCAAGGAAAGAGGGTAATTTTACAAGATAAATTATTAAGCTGCGACAAATTAGAAAATAAGAATTGTTATAATCAAGAATTTTATAATTGTGAAATTTGTCCTTTTGAGAAAAAGTTAGATATTTTTAATCACATTTGTACTATAGAATATACAAAAAAGAAATTAAAGCATAAAGGTGGTTCCATCAAATTAAAGAAGGAATTTAAAAAATCTTCATCTCAATCATTACCCCGAACTCCTGGAGAATTTTGTATTCCTAGAGTTTTATTATCTTGTTGGATAAAACCTATTATACTTAATGCAGATGATACAGAACAAGTAAGTATTACAAAGAACGGTAATACTTCTACATTAGAGT
>UNSJ01000083.1 GCA_900548405.1 Candidatus Gastranaerophilales bacterium
ATATTCTTGCACTGGGAACTGATGCATCAGACGGCGGCAGAGGCGGTATGAGAACAAAATTGAAAGCCGCAAGAATGGTTACAAGATTTGGCGGTAAAGTTTTGATTGCTAACGGAAAAATTCCTTATGTAATCAAAAAAATCTTTGAAGGTGATGAAATCGGAACAATGTTTCTTCCGCAAAGAGAAGGTATGCCTGATAAAAAACGCTGGATAGGTTACGCTACAAATATTATAGGTCAAATAGTTGTTAACAGCGGTGCCAAAAAAGCTCTTATGGCACAGAAAAGCCTTCTTCCAATAGGTGTTTGCGATGTAATAAATGAATTTAATAAAGGTGATGTTGTTTCTATTCTTGATGAAGAACATAATGAATTTGCACGCGGTATAGTAAATTACAGTTCAGACTCTTGCAGAAAAGTTATCGGATGCCACTCTGATAATATTATGGAAATTTTAGGATTTAAAAACTACGATGCAATAATTACCCGCGATAACATAACTTTATTATAAGGAGAAAAAATGGACTTTATCCAAATTGCAAAAGATGCAAAAGAAGCTTCATTAAAAATTGCCGATATTTCAACTGAACTTAAAAATAAAGCTCTGCTTAAAATTGCAGATGAGATTGAAGCTGATAAAGAAAAAGTTTTCGAAGCTAACAAACAAGACTTGAAAGCAGCAGAAGAACTTGTTAACAAAGGCGAGATTACAAAATCAACATTTAACCGTCTGAAACTTGATGAGAACAAAATGCGCGATATGCTTCAAGGCATACGTGATATTGCATCGCTTGACGATCCGATTAATAAAAAGCTTCTTGTCAGAGAACTTGATACAGATTTAACCTTGTATAAAGTATCGTGCCCTATCGGAGTTCTCGGGATAATCTTTGAAGCAAGACCTGATGTAATAGCACAAATTTCATCACTTGCAATAAAATCCGCAAACGCTGTTATTTTAAAAGGCGGAAAAGAATCAATTAACACAAATAAAACAATATTATCAATTATTAACAAGGCATTGGATGAAGTAGAAAGCTTTCCTAAAAACGTAATTCAACAGGTATATTCCCGTGACGATGTTGCCCAAATGCTAAAATGCGATAAATACATTAATCTGATAATACCTCGCGGCGGAAACAGTCTTGTTAAATTCATCAAAGAAAATACAAAAATTCCCGTACTTGGTCACGCTGACGGAATTTGTCATATATTTGTCGATGAAACTGCCGATATTGATATGGCAATAAAAGTTGTTACCGATGCAAAAACTCAATACCCGAGCGCCTGCAATGCTGTTGAAACATTATTAATTCACGAAAATTTCAGCAAAAAAGATAACCTGCTTGCATCACTTCAATTATCAGAAATCCAACTGATTGATAAGCCTGAAAGCTGGGCGCACGAATACGGTGATAAAATTTTATCGTTTAAAACAGTGAAAAATGTTGACGAAGCAATTGAGCACATTAACACTTACGGTTCAGGTCATACTGACAGCATAATTACAAAAAACATTGAAAACGCAGAAAAATTTATGAATAAAGTGGATTCTGCAGGTGTATATTTCAATGCATCAACACGATTTGCCGACGGCTTCCGCTACGGTTTCGGCGCAGAAGTCGGAATTTCCACAAACAAAACCCACGCACGCGGCCCTGTCGGTTTGGAAGGGTTAACTATTTATAAATACAAACTTATAGGAAACGGTCAAATCGTAGGTGATTATGCATCGGGCGAAAAACAATTCCACCACAAAGATTTAATGTAATAAAAAAACTCCTTTAAAAAGGAGTTTTTTTTTATTTATTGAACATCTGTTTTATTCGGACTTTCATATTCTATACCCATTTCTTTCAAAGTTCTTATAAAGTTCTGGGCACATATTTTTTGAGCTTCCGGAGGAACAATCCTTAAGATTTCAACTGTTTTTGATATAACAGGATCTTTATCGTACCAACGGTTATTTGCATTGACAGGCTTAACCATTGCATAAAACTGGTCAATAGTTTCTTTTGAAACTTTTTCTTCAATCTTTTGCAAAAATATTTCAGCCTGAGCTCTTAATTCTGTTTGGTAATTTTTTAAAAGCTCAATAACTTCTAGTAAAAGTGGATCATGATCATACCAGCGTTTATAGGTAGGATTCATTACGTAAGCCCTCCGTTAGGTTTGTTTTCAGGTCAACGTTAGAAACTTCAGAGATTACAGAATCATCTTTACGTTCTATTTTGCCTCCTAATAATCTTAGCTTACTTTCGAAATTTTCGTATCCTCTATCTATATGATGTAGGTTTTCAATGGTTGAATTTCCGTCAGCCATTAATGCTGCGACAACCAAAGATGCGCCGGCACGCAAATCACTTGCGGCTAAAGTTGCACCTGTAAGTTTTTTTACACCTTTAATAATAGCGTGATTTCTGTCTTGATGAATATCAGCACCCATACGGCGAAGTTCCGGAACTTGCATAAATCTGTTTTCGTATAAGCTTTCTGTAATAATTCCAACACCGTTAGCAGTTGTTAAAAGTGTCATTGCCATAGATTGTAAATCGGTAGGGAAACCAGGATAAGGCTGCGTAACAAAGTTAATTGAATTTAATTTGTTTTTACATGAAACCTCCAGCGAATTCGGTTCAATCAACTTGATATTAGCACCCATTTTCAATAGTTTATCCGTAAAGAATGTTAAGTGAGCAGGGAAAACATCTTTTATGATTGCTTTACCGCGTGTTGCGATAATTGCAGACATAAATGTTCCTGCCTCAATTCTGTCAGGAATTGTAGTGTATTCGATTGAATGAAGTTTTTCCTGTTTAACACCGTTAATAACGATTTCAGAAGTACCTGCCCCGTTAACGTCAGCTCCCATGCTGTTTAAAAAGTTTGCCAAATCAACAATTTCAGGTTCTTGAGCTGCATTTTGAATTCTTGTAGAGCCTTCTGCCAAAACAGAAGCAAGCATTAAGTTTTCTGTTGCACCTACAGACGGGATATCCAAATAGATATCAGCACCTGTAAGTTTTGAAGCTTTTGCATGTACATAACCGTTTTCGATTTTAATCTTTGCCCCAAGTGCTTCCAATCCTTTTATGTGAAAATCAACACGTCTTTCACCGATTGCGCATCCGCCGGGTAAAGCTACAATTGCCTCTTTGCATCTTGAAACAAGAGCTCCAAGTACAATAAACGATGCTCTCATTTTGCTAACAAGTTCATATTTTGCTGTAATGCTTGAAATGTCTGTTGCATCAATAGTTACTGATTTTCCTGCTTTGTCATAACTAGTTTTTGTACCTAACTGAGCAATTACGTTTAACATAATTTCTACATCAGTTAAATCAGGCACATTATAAATCTTTGTTTCACCTTTAGCTAAAATAGCGGCTGCCATTAATTTTAAAACTGAATTTTTTGCCCCGCCTATTGAAACCTCACCTCTTAAAGGGGTACCACCTTTTATATAAAATTTATCAGTCAATTTTCTTACCTTCAAATAAAAATAATATTTACCTAACATAATCATAATACAATCAGATTCTATTGGTGTAAATAAGTTAAATAATGTAAAGAAATAGAAGAATAATTTTTTGAAATTATAAAAAAAATATTTGTTCACGTTTTAGAAAGATTGTAAAAGGAGATTGTAAAAAAATTATGATAAGCCCCGTAAATTTTACTGGAATTAAAAATGCAGGTTATGCAAGAGCATATACTCAACTTGACGGCAATAACAGTACAAGAACCGTTATTAATATGCAACTGACAGATGATGAAAATAAAGATTTATCCGAGTATAAAAAATTAATAAAGGAAAATCCGTCTTTAGAAAACAAGGTTAATAAAGATTTTCTCAATATAGAAATGGAAACTATTGATATTGGCGAAACTTTCTTAACCCGTGCAAAAATGAACGGTGAAATTATTACACCTGTACCTGAACAAATGCCGTTACTCAATTTTATGAGTAATATTGTAAAAAGAATAGCAAATTTTAAAGCAAAAGATTTTAAAAGTGATGAAGATTTTCATTACACAAATGAAGCTAAATTGGGACTTTTCTACAATGTGCCGCTGGAATATTTTATGGACGGTTCAGC
>UNSJ01000084.1 GCA_900548405.1 Candidatus Gastranaerophilales bacterium
CAGAGGCGGCGATGTTTATCTTGTCGCTGATGAAAATATGTCTACATTAATGGACTTTAAACACAAATCTGTTTTCAAAGCAGAAGCCGGTGAAAACGGAGGAATTAAAAATATGCACGGACGTTGTGCTAAAGATTTGTTTATAAAAGTTCCGGTAGGAACTGTCGTGAAAGATATTAAAAACGGTAATATTATTGCTGATTTGACAGAACATGAACAAAAAGTTCTTGTTGCAAAAGGCGGCAGGGGCGGGCGGGGGAAAGGAAGAAATGGTACTGCTCAAAAAAGAGCTCCTCAATTCTGTGAACCGGGTGAACCTCCAATTGAACGCGAACTGTTTTTGGAACTGAAACTTATTGCTGATGTAGGGCTTTTGGGTATGCCTAATGCGGGAAAATCAACTTTGATAAGCAGAATTAGCTCTGCAAAACCTAAAATCGCAGATTATCCTTTTACTACACTTATTCCAAACTTAGGTGTTGTCAAAAAACGTTCGGGTGATGGTTACGTTGTAGCTGATATTCCGGGCTTAATCGAAGGAGCATCAGAGGGGGTCGGACTCGGACATGACTTCTTAAGACACGTTGAAAGATGCAGATTCCTTGTTCATTTAATTGATTCAACAGAAGAAAATCCGTTCGATAATTATGAAAAAATTAATTTAGAACTGCAAAAACATTCAGAGCATCTTGCTAATCTTTATCAAATTATTGCACTTAACAAGATTGATGCGATTGATGAAGACAAAAAATCAGAATTATTGGAGCAGTTCAAGAAAGTTTCTGGTAATGTGTTTATGATATCTGCTGTTACAGGCGAAAACCTTGATAAGCTGACAGATTTTATGGGTGAAAAAGTAGATGAAATTCCTAAATCTGAAACAGAAGTTGTTGTTGAAGAAGACATAAATGCATATAACAATGATGACAGCAGTTATGAAATATTTAAAGTTGCAAAAGATACTTTTATTGTTCAGGGTGGAAAAATTTCAAGACTTGCAGGTGTGACTGATGAAAGAAATGCAGAACAAGTAATTCGTCTGCAAAATATTTTGAAAGCTATGGGCGTATTTGACGAGCTATCTAAAAAAGGCATAAAAGACGGGGATACTATTATAATTGGACATTTGGAATTTGCTTATTATTCTGATGAAATTTATGGATAATGTGTAGCAAAAAATATTTTGTTCGGGTTTTATATGAGCATGCGAATAACCGGTATTAGAAATATAACTTTTCAAAGCAATGATATTAAGTCAGAAGCTCAAAAAGCTAACAGCAAAACTTCTAAAGCAGCAAATACTGTTTTGGGCTTAACAACTGCGGCAGGTCTTTGCAGTGCAGCTTATTTTGTAATGCGTAAACCTGCAAATGTAAAGCGTGCTGAAGATGCTCAAAAATTGATGAACAAAACTTTAGCAGCTGTAAAAAGTGATATAGAACAGTTGTCTGAAAAGATTGTAAAGCCTATGGCTCAAGGCAATGTCAGTGTAAGATATACAAGCAAAGCTGAAAATTCAAATTTTTTAAGCGATAATCTTATTTTTAATCAGGATGGCGAACTTTATAAAAGGATTTACACATATATTGACGAAGCAAGCGGGGATAAGGTTATAAAGATTTATCAATGTAAAAATCCTAAAGCTTTGTATGCTAAAGTTTCCGAACTTCCAGAAGACTTACTTGAAAAAACAATTACAATTAACAGAACACCTATGAAGGATTTTGATGCATATCAAAACGGCGGATTTGAAGAACTAACGTATATTACAAGTTCTGATGGCAAGGTCAAAACTCTGCAAAAATTCTTTAATAAAAATAATAAGCTTCATGAAATGACTGTATACAATGAAAGAAATTCAGAGCTTAAAGAGGTTGTCAGATATGATTATGCATATAATCCTGACGGCAATCTTGCAGGGTATGCGCGTGAAGATATCACTCAAGGAAAAGAATATGTTCCTATGTCTGTAAAAATGTATGACGGCTCAACTGTTGAAGCTAAATACGTTGACGATTTGTATACACCTGATTCAAAATTTAATCCTGATAATTTTTAAACTTGCATTTTGCTCTTTTATCATATAAAATAAGTCTATGAAATGTTATAAAGCAAAGTGGATTTTGACTTCTGCGGATGAAGTTTTGAGGGATATGGCAATTGTTGTCGATGAGGGCAAAATTATTGATATTATCCCTAATTCTGATGTGAATTTTGATGAAAAATTTATCAAAGATTTAGGTAATGCTGTGATTACTCCAGGATTTATTGATTTGCTGACACAGTATCAATATACTGATATCGGAATTGTTAAACCACAAAGCTTAAAAAATAAAATTAAACGATTTTTTAAATTGTTTTCTTTAAAATACAATTTTGCAGGCGTAAGTCAGGAAAATTATTCGCGCAAATGGGCAAGTATTCTGACTGACTATTTCACGCTTGACAGAAATGAAAAAGAACAATCTTTTAAAAACGGTGTTATTGAATCTGTAAAAGCAGGAACTACTTGTTTTGCTCAGGTTTCAAAAGAGTATAAGTATTTTGAAATTATTAACAAGCTTCCTGTTAAAAATTATCTTTTCTTTGAAGTTTTTGCTGACAGCAAAAATAAGAGTAAAAAGAAATTTAAGGTTTTACGCAGCAAAATTGAAGAATTAATATTGCATAAAGGTGAAAACACCCATATTGGAGTTATGCTTAATTCGATTTCAGGTGTTCACAGAAAATCTTGGGCTTTATTCTCAAAATACTGTCGTAAGCACAATATGCTTATGATGACACGCTTTGCTGAATCGCAAGATGAAATTGATTGGCTTGAACACGGATTTTCTGATATTGATTTGCTTCATAAATTTATGGGTATGAGAAAGATTTCTCCTTATGCTAAAGAACTTTCACCTGTACAATATTTGGATAATCTTAAAGTTTTATCTAAAAAAGTAATTGTGGCAAATGCAAATTACGCTGATGATTTGGAAAAGCTTTCGGATACAGGTGTTAAATACGTTTATCAACCTTATTACAGCAAAGAAATATGTAATAAAAAACTTGATTTCAATACAATATTAAAATATTTTCCGAAAAATTTCGGTTTCTCAAGTCAGAGTTTCAGTAAAAATAAAGATTTCAATCTTCTCTCTGAAGCAGCAGCTGCAAATGTTGATAAGGTTTTAGATACTCATGAGCTTGTTAAATATCTTACAATCTATCCTGCTAAAATTTTAAGGCTTGATAATACAACAGGTTCTATTGAAGTTGGCAAGGATGCGGATTTTAATGTCTTCAAACTCTTTGATGGAGAAGATTATAACGCAATATTAGAACATACAACTCCGTTTGCAACATATTCAAGAGGCAAAAAACTTGTAAAAGACGGAAAATTGAGGTTTAGTTTATGACAATAATAAATGAGAGATTTACCGTTAATACGCAAGGTTTTACCGATATAATCGATATTACTCAAAAGGTTAAACACGCTGTTTACAATCATTCGCTTCAAAATGCGCAGGTTAATGTATATGTTGCAGGAAGTACGGTTTCAATTACAAATATTGAGTTTGAACCGGGTTTGCTTGTTGATTTACCTGAGGCATTTGAAAAAATTGCTCCTGTTGAAGCTGACTATCACCACGATGATACCTGGCACGACGGAAACGGATATGCTCATATAAGAGCATCAATAGTCGGTAATTCAACAATGGTTCCCTTAATAGACGGAGCTCTGCAATTAGGACAGTGGCAGCAAATAGTTTTAATCGATTTTGATAACAAAGCAAGAACCAGAACTGTTTATATTCAAATAGTATATTAACAACAGAAAGGAAGCAACCAGCTTAGCCGCTGGACCCGCAACAATGGGTTATTTATAAACATTATAAAAAAGAAAGGAAGTAATTTATGAGAAAATTAAGTAAAGAAGCAGTTACGTTCATTGAAAAAGTCTTGACAGAGCTCCAATGTGGCTACGCACGTAGTGTCGGGGGGGGGGCAGACTTTTAAGCTCCAACCTTAAGGGA
>UNSJ01000085.1 GCA_900548405.1 Candidatus Gastranaerophilales bacterium
TAGTCCACAAGGGGGAAAAAAAAAAAAAATTATTAAATACAAAAAAACAAAAAAATAAATTTTTAATATTAACGTTTGATTGGTCATTAAACTATGGTGCAACACTGCAAGCATATGCACTACAACAATCAATTAAGAGATTAGGGATTAAAGCGGATGTTTTAAGATATACACCATTGCGGAATATTTTTGACGATTGTTTAGATACGCGAGAATTATTTCGTAAAAAATACTTATCTCGTACCAAAGAATGTTATACAGAGTCTGAATTAAAAAATATTCTATCAAAATATGATGGTGTAATTATTGGCGGAGATCAAGTATTTAGGAACTTTAATTGGTATGAGAAAGATTTACCATTATTAAGATACTTCGGTGATTTTATAACCGGTAAAAAACTTATTGCAAGTTATGCGGCAAGCTTTGGACTAGATTACTTTGATGGTGATGATTATTTAAAAACAGAAGTAAAAAAATTATTAAATCGCTTTGATAAAATTGCTGTACGAGAAAAATCCGGTATTGAAATATTGAAAAATACTTTTGAAGTTGATGGCACAGAAGTTCTAGATCCCGTTTTCTTGCTATCGGCAGAAGATTATGCAGGGTTAATTGATGATAATAAGAACATATCACCAAAAAATGATTATATTGCATATATGTATTTAGGGGAAGATAATGGCAAAGGTGATATAAATAAGCACTTATTAAATAGCATTAATTCGCATTTTGTTAATATAAATTGGGGAACACAAGGAGATTATAATACAGTCGAACAATGGTTAAATTATGTAAAACATTCAAAATTTGTCATTACTGATAGCTTTCATTGTTTGGCTTTTGCTATAATTTTCAGAAAGCCTTTTATTGTTGTCAAAAGAGATTTTGGTGGGAATGCTCGTATTGATAATATATTGGAAAAATTAAATTTACAATATTGCGCAAGAAATTCTCTCGAAGATATAACTGCAAGTGATTTAAATCTTGAAATTAATTATAATGATGTCTATAAAATTATTGAACGTGAAAAGCAAATTTCCCTTAATTATCTTAAAGAATTACTTAATATAAAACCGGGTTATAAAAAAGAATATAGAAATGAGCCTTTAGCTGAAATTAGAAAAGAGTACGAGATAAATTATAAAAAACAAAGAAAAAATAAAATTCAAAAGTTTTTTAAAAGTATTTTTTCTGTATCTAATTACTATACAAATTACAAAAAATATAAAATAATAAGGTTTTGTGGAATAAAGATAAAATTTTCCGTTGCAAAACTTAACAATAAAGAAACGCAGACTCCAATTGCAATAAAAAACGAATTACAAAACTATAAAACAGTTCAATATGTTGTTGCTATGCTAAAAGCATATGGCATCAAGAATATTATTTCTTCTCCGGGATGTCAAAATGCAATGTTTAATTTAATTGTACAAGAAGATGATTTTTTTAATTGTATTTCAGTAACCGATGAGAGAAGTGCTGCTTTTATGGCAACAGGAATAGCTGAACAAACAGGTGAGCCTGTAGTAATAACTTGCACCGGCTCGAGTGCCTCAAGAAATTGGATTCCTGCGTTGACAGAAGCATATTATCGTAATCTGCCGATAATTGCAATGCCGTTTTATAATAGAGCAAGTCATGAATTCAATATGGCAGCACAATTTATTGATAGAAAAGTAACGCAAAATGATATTAAAACATTACAAATTAAACTAGATGAATGCCAAGATGCTATTGATAGAAATAAAATTCTAACATATTTAAATGCAGGATTATTTCAAGCTAAATATAATAACACACCTGTAATAATTGAATGTCCGTCAATATTAGATTTTAGTGCTGTAGAGAGTTATAGGAAATTACCAACAGATATCTGGAGCACAATTGGTATCGACAATGCAGGAGTTGTAAATAATAGTGAACTGCAAAACAAAAAAATTGCGGTATATATTGGTTCTCATAGAAAATTTACTCAAAGAGAAGAAAAAGCTATTTCTGATTTTGCAGTAAATTGGAATATTCCTGTATTTTGTGATTACACTTCTCATTATCATGGAAAAAATAAAGTTTTAGCTGCAAAAGCCGTAATTTGCCGAATTCAAATGCCTGATTTAATTCTTGATATTGGAGACGTGACAGGCGATTATTTCGCAAAGTGTCTATTTGACAATGCAGAAATATGGAGGATAACGAAAAATAAAACATTTAAAGCAAGGTATGATTACCCTGTTGCCAAAACTTTCTTGATGGGAGAACCAGACTTTTTTGAAAAAATGAGTCGACACAATTTAGTTATAAATTATTATTATAGTAATATTAAAGAAAAAATAGACAAGTTCAATGTTGATAATTTGCCACTTTGTAACTACTTTGTTATTGAAAAACTTTCAAAATATATACCAAACAACTCAATTCTTCACCATGGTGTATCAAACACAAAACGTGGAATGAATTTTTATGAATTTGATGAAAGTATTGATATAACATGTAATGTAGGGGTTTGCGGAATAGATGGTGCTGTCTCGACTCTGGTTGGGCAATCTATAGCTAAACCGGATAAAAAATGTTTCGGGATTTTTGGAGATTTAACATTTTTCTATGATATGAATGTCTTGCAACAAAGGGCTATTCGTAATAATTTGAGAATTTTATTAATAAATAATAATAACGGTGTAGAATTCAAGGTTGGTGGATTTTATGCCCCTATAAGAGAAAAAACCGATAAATTAATTGCAAGTGCCGGACATCATACAAAAGCAGAAGGTTGGGCAAAAGATTGTGGTTTTGAATATATATCTGCAATTTCTAAAGAAGAGTTTTTAAGCAAAATAAATGATTTTTGTAATAAGCCTTATTCAAAACCGGTTTTATTTGAGGTATTTACCCAAAATGAGGAAGAAATAAAAAGTTTAGATATGATGCTTGGAGGGATAAGTGATTAGCAAAATAGACAAAGAGAAAATAAAAACATGGTTTGTAACCGGAGCCTCAAGCGGTGTTGGTCAAGAATTGTGTAGACAATTACTTGCACGGGGTTATAACGTTATAGCTGTAGCAAGAAGAGTTCCTGATTTTAAACATAAAAATGCACTTTGTTTATCTTGCGATGTGACAAATCCTGATGAAGTCCAAAACGCAATCACAAAAGGACTTGAAGTCTTTGGTAAAATTGATGTTCTTTCAAATAATGCCGGAATTTCAGCAAATATTACCTGTGAAGAAGAAAACATTGACCATTTAAAACAGGTGATGGAAGTTAATTATTTTGGAGCATTTAATACTATCAACGCTATTTTGCCTCATTTTAGAGAAAATAATAATGGAACAATTATCTCAAATACTTCCAAATCAGGTCTTGCTCCAAGAGCGTATGGAACAGCATATTGCAGCAGTAAATTTGCAATTGAAGGTTTAACGGGTGTTGTTTGGCATGAGACAAAAAGTTTTTGTAGAGTTATGGCTTTTGAACTCGGTTGGTTTGAAGGTACTGAAATAGGTATCAAAAAGAAAATTATATCCCCTGAATTTGAGTGTTATAAAAACTTACCAATTTTTTATAAGCCGCTTATTTATGATTTCAGAAATGATTTAAGTATTGCTGTAAAAACAATTATTGATACGGTGGAAAAAGAAAAATTACCAAGGCATTTGATACTTGGAAAAGATGCACTCGAAACTGTTAAATATGAAATTAAAGCTTTGAATTTATGCTACAATTATTGTAAAAAGATAGGGTTGTATTGCTCTATTCCATTAAAGAAGGATTCTTTCTTGTCTACAATTTTTTCTATAAAAAATGAATATAAAAATGGAACAAAAAGAAAAATTATAACAATTTTAGGCATAAAACTCAAAATAAAGGCTAAAATCCGCATGGTTGTAAGAGAGAGAGAGAGAGAGAGAGTAATCCTTCTACCCGTTAAAAA
>UNSJ01000086.1 GCA_900548405.1 Candidatus Gastranaerophilales bacterium
TGCACCAAGAGCTGCCGCGCCTGCGCCTAAAGCTGCTGCTTGACCGAGTTCTGCTGCTGTATCAAGAAATCCGCTGTTATCACTGTTAACTTCTTTTATTTCAGTATTGTCTTCGTCTAATGAAATATCAGAGAAATCTTCAATAGGTTCAAGTCCAAAATCATCAAAGTTATCGGAAATTGTTAGTTCATCGTTGATTGTTGTATCAGTTTGCTCGTTTTCTTCAACAGTATCAATTTCTTTCAAAGGTTCTTCTTGAGTAATTTCAGCAAATCCTTGTGTAAAATCTTCTGTCTGTTCAACTGCTTCATCAGCAGGTGATTCAATAGTTTCCAAATCGGAAATATCTTCAAGAGATAATGAATCCTGTTGAGCAGCGGAAGTTTTTCTTTCTATCATAGGATCAGTCATAGCCTGGTATGACAATGTTTCAAAGTTTTCGTATTCTATAAATTTATCTCTTAATTCTGCACTTTTAGTTAATTGTTGAATAAGATATTTTTTATCATTTTCCGTAATATCATTGTCTGACATTGCAATAATAATTCTTTCGGAATTTAGCAAATCATCTTCGGAAACATTTTCTTGATGAGAACCGTTGAAATTTTCAACATATTTTTTCAAATCAACAGCAGGGCTTAATTTTTCTTTTTCTATAAAATAATATTCGTTATTGGCATTATTTTTATTTATTAATTTAGGTTCAAAGAAACCTAAAAATTTAACATGGGAAATATCTTTAGCAAGGTGGAAAACAAGATAAATATCGGGAACAAGATTGTATTCAAAATGAGATTTTGGAATAAATATAACGTTTTCATCAAAAACTACTCTTACGTCAATATGAATATTAGGAAGCATAACATCAGAAATATCAATTTCTTCAAGAATTTTTTTGATTGAATGGATGTTATAAATATTTGAAATATTAATATCTTCTGAGGCAAGATATTTCATTGCGAGCCTTGCACCTAAAGTGTTAATGTATGCTCTGTTTTGAATATTTTTTTGAGCAAAACCTCTTGCAGCAGCACTTGCTTGCGATTTATCTTCCTGTTCTACATAAATTAAAGTATCTTGTTCAAATCCCATGATTATTCTCTCCTTCTATACCATATAAGATGACACTTAGGAAAAAATTATTCCAATTTTTGTGTAAATATTTGTAACAAATCTTGTAAATGAAAGTTTTTTTAGTCAAAATTAATTTATCAGTCGTTTTATATCGGTAAAATCAGATAAAAATGTGTGTAGATAAAGGAGGTTTATTCCATGATTAATTCTGTTTCTAATGTCAGTTTCCGCGGTGAAGTTGATGCTCAAGCGTTGATAAATTCACCGGGTAAATATACAACAGCTGCAGCACCTAAAGCTGAAGCTGCCGCTGATTCTTTTGAAAAAGAAGGTGCAGCACCTAAAAAGAAAAGTAAAGCACCTGCTATTATTGGAACTATCGTAGGTTTAGCAGCAGCAGCTTACATTGCACTCGGTATTGCGGTAGGTAAAGGTAAATTAGCTAAGGCTGTTCCTGATGAAGCCGGTAAGATTGGATTTATGGGTAAGGTTAAAAACTTCTTCGTAAGTATCGGTGAAAGTGCTGATAATCTATGGAGCAAAATCAGAGGTAAAAAGGCGGATGATGCAGCAGAAGTAAAACCAAAAGCTGATGCTCCCGAAGCGAATAAACCGGTAGAAACTGAGCCTAAAAAACCTGCAGAGCCTGAAGTTAAGAAAAATGAAAATACTGACGCAACTAAAAAAGAAGAAACTCAGGTTGACCCTAAAAAGAATGAAGGCACAGAGGTAACTAAAAAGGAAGAAACTCCGGCTGACCCTAAAAAGAATGAAGGCGCAGATACAGCTAAAAAGGAAGAAGCTCCGGCTGATGCTAAAAAAGAAGAAGGCGCAGATGCAGCTAAAAAGGAAGAAGCTCCAACTGATGCTAAAAAAGAAGAAGGTGCAGATGCAGTTAAAAAAGAAGGACCTTCTGCTGAAACTAAAAAAGAAGAAGAAAAAAAATAATATAATTTAAATATAAAAAAGCCCGCTTACTTTGCGGGCTTTTTTTTATTCAATAAATTCCGATAAAATGAGATTGCTTAAAAGGATTCCGTTGTCTGTCAGCTTAAAACCTGTGTTAGTTTCAGAAAGATACTTAAGCGAAGTGTATTTATTCAGTGTAGCTGCGTACTTTCCAAGGAAATCGATATTATATTTTTTATTTATGTCGCAAATATTTATACCTGACATCTTTCTAAATCCCAAAAATATTTCTTCTTCCAATTTTTCTTGTAGTGTAAGCTTATGAGTGCTTTCATGCTCTATTGGATTTTCAATATAATTTTTTATATTACATTTGTTTGAATACCTTTTCCCGTGTGTGTATCCGTGTGCTGCTGCCCCAAATCCGTAATAGTTATTATTATCCCAATAATTTAAGTTATGTTTTGATTCGTATCCATTTTTTGAAAAATTACTGATTTCATAATGGCAAAAGCCGTGTGAAGATAAAATTTCTATTGCTTTCAGATACATATCGGCCTGCATATCTTCATCCGGTAAGTTATCAGGAACATTATTGTAAAAGTAACAGCCTTCATCAATTTTCAAACCGTAAAGTGAAATATGCTGTATGTTTAAGGACAATGCTTTTTTTAAATCTTTTTCGAAATCTTCTAATGTTTGGTTTGGAAGACCATAAATAAAATCAAGACTGATATTATCATATCCGCAGTTTTGAGCAGACTTCACTACATTTATAACATCTGATGAATTATGCCTTCTGCCGATTTGTTTTAAAATTATATTGTTAAAAGTCTGGCATCCAAAACTCAACCTGTTTACACCTGCCTGCTTTAAACTAATCAAGTATTCCTCTGTAATACTTTCAGGGTTAAGCTCCATAGTAACTTCGGTGTTTTTATTAATATTGAAACAACTTATAATTTTTGCGGTTTCTGATACTGTAAGCAGGGAAGGAGTACCTCCGCCAAAATATAATGTTTTTAACAACTCATTTTTATAATAATATTTGATTTCTTTGTAAAGAGATTCAAGGTAGTCGGCTTTAAGTTCCAGTTCTGAAAATGAAATAAAAGAACAATACTTACATTTCGATTTACAAAATGGTATGTGAATATAAACATTTTTAGTCATGCAAAAATTTTACTATAAATATAAAATATAATTTTGTTAAGACTTGAAAAAATCCAAAAATAGTTTATAATGGTTATTAATAAATATAAATTATATATTATATTTAAATTTATAAAGGAATGAAAGTATGAACAAAACTTTATCACCCTGTGCTTTGCACAGGATGAAGCATAGTATATCTGTGCTTCAAAACTTTTTTGGGTACAATAAGGCGAGGAAGAAAAAAGCTTTTACCTTAGCCGAGATGATGGTCGTTATGCTCATTTTGAGCATAGTTTTGGCTGCCATGGCACCTGTTGTAACAACTAGAAGTAAGGTAGACCAATCAAGTCCCTGGAGATATTCTGAAGGCAATCTTTCTGATGCATATTATGGATTAGGAGAAAGTCAAACCGCTATGATAGGTCAGAGAGAATTTACTAATACCGATGAAACGGCAAAGTTAATCATCA
>UNSJ01000087.1 GCA_900548405.1 Candidatus Gastranaerophilales bacterium
AACGGAAACAATTAAATTAAAATTGCAATTGTAACGAAATGTAAAGATGAGTTTGAAATTGCCCTAAACTCCCTTATACTCTCTCATAGGATAGGATAGGATAGGATGGGAGGGGCTAATAGCAATCTTTTTCGGCTTCTTGGTTTTAAAGGTATATAAGATATATATACTTTTAAAAACGTGATAAAACACGAAAGGAGCAATTATGAGCGTAGACAATGTGCAAGGCGGAGACAAAACAGTAACTTATATTAAAGGTAAACCTGTTTTAGTCGAACAAAAGACTTCGGAAAAAACAACCGGCTCAATTATGGTATCAGATGAAACAACCGTAACTTCATCTTCAAAAACTAATCCTAATCAAGTTGTTATTTTCCCTAAACAAGAAAAAGCTGTTAAAGAAAATGGTGAAATTGTATTTTCAAAAGACATGACAGATGAGCAGATTGAAAATTTGCAAAAATTAAAGGATGCTCAAGAATTTATGAAAACTGATGAGGGTAAAAAACTTGCAGAAAGCATGCTTAATCAGCAAATGGATATTTCTAAAGGTCAAAGAAAATGGCTGAAAAAGCAGGGAATTGATGCAGATGCATTTGTGCAGGAATGGAATCGTCAAAATCCTGATAGTACAAACAATAAAAAGTTTACAAAAGAAAAAGCTGAAGATGCCAGAGATGAAATGGCAGCTTATGCAAAAGGTTTTTTGGGCAAACAAGAGATGAAAACCAATAAACCTGAACAAGAAGAACAAAAAGGTTTAAAGGGACTGTTCAAAAAGAAAGAAAAAGAAGTAATTAAAAAAGATACGACTTTTTCAGACAGAGGCATGAAAATTAAACATCACTCATCAACTGATGCTGCAAGAGAAGATTTGATTGCGCATGACGTTACTGATGAAATTGCACGCGACGGCAGTGATTTTTTAAATGCGTTTAACAAAAACGCAAACGGCAAAAGACGTGCTAAGTTTACAGAAATTGACAATAACGGAAACGATGTAACATACAAAGTTCGATATAACAAAGACGGTTCAGTCAAAAAAGTTGTCGTAAAAAGCGATGAAACCGGAAAATTAAGTATTAAACGCGAAAAAGACGGTGATATCACGGTTAAAGGTGATTTACAGGCAAATTACGCAATAGAAGACGGACAAACCATAGAAACAATTAATGAGAAAAATGTTCAGAAATTTGAAGAAGTAAAAACAATTACAAATGATAACACTTACTTTCAAAAAGATAAACTAATAATTAAAGAACGCGAAAACTGTCCTGATCCTTATGTCCCTGATATTTCATATGAAAAATTACGCGGGGAAATGATTAGCGATTTGCCTGCGCGTGATAAAGTTTATAACGGTTCCGACGGTAAAAAACATACTGCCGTTTCAGGTGATACTATAAGAGAAATTGCTGAAGAAAAAGGAGTTGCATATCTTGTAAAAGGTTACTGCGGAAACCCTGACACTGCAAAATATGAAGCATCAACCGAAGCTTTTCATGGTAATTTAAACCAGCAGAATGCAAAATTCATGACAGGATGCTTTATCCATGCCAATTTAACAACAACTAAAAACGGACCGGCAGGACGTGAGATTAATGAAAGAACTCCTGATTATGAAAAATTAAATGATTTAATCAATGCCGCATACTCCAGAGATCAAGAGGTAATCCGCATTGCAGGCCCTGATGCGAAAAATCAAATTCTGGCATTTATTAAGTTAGAAATTGACGAACATAATAAAAACTGCAAGGGAGGTCATGCACCAAATTCTAACAATACTCCGCTTGACATGTCTAAATTTCCCGAATGGTTCCAAAAGCTTCCAAATGCAGTACAACAGCAAGTTAAATAATATATAATATATATAATATAAAAGCACCTGATAAATTCAGGTGCTTTTTAAATAATCATGCTTTCATGTTTAATAATATATATTAAAGCATGTTCTTTCTGATATTTTCTTTTTGTTTGTCTATTTTTTTAATTCTTTTTTCAATAGATCTGATTTGTTTGTCCAATGCTTTTCTTTCAGCTTTTACAGCTGTGTATTGTGCATCAACATCAGAATATTTAGATTTGTAGTTTAATAATTCGTTTCTTACATCAATTTGAGCATTATCAAGCTGGATGATAGCATTTTGTAATTTAGAATTTCCGGCAGGTTCTTCGCTTAATCCTGCAGCAGTAGCTTTTGGAGCTGCAGAAACGGGTGCAGGTGTTGTGGTTGATGCTGAAGTTCTAACAGGTGTTCCGTAAGCAGTGTCATCAAAATTCAGCGGAGTGAATGCATTTCCGTCTGCAAAAGCAGCGCAAGAGCATGCCATTAATACAGCTAGAGATAATACACAGTTCTTTAATGTTTTTTTCATCTTTAATTCTCCTTTATTCTTTATAATATCTGGTTTTTTGACAGTTATAATAATATATATATTAGTATAGATTATGAGCTTTTAAAAAAACTCATTCATTTTAATGAAAAATATCGGGAACTTTTTTGTATTAAATGCATCTATGTAATTGTGTGATTTACAAATATGAATTTTTGTAAATGGCTGAAAAGCTTGTTATAAGTTGGTTTTTAAGAATTTAATTAAAAAGCATTAAAAACATGAAAACATGTGCTTGATTTAAAATTTTCTTTTGCATACAATAAAAGACGTGCCCAGTGCACAGAGAACATTCTAATTATTAAATACTGAGTTAAGAAAATTTAAAGATTTAAAATAAATCGCTTGACAAAGAAAATTGACATAATAGAATAGTAAATGCGGATGACACTAGCAAATAAATAATGCATCTGATAATAAAATTAAGTAAACCCCAATCCGAATGATTGTGTCTGCGTTGCAGAACTTCTTATGAAGTGGTCGAAACAACTTTAATGCACTTTGACAACAGAATAGCTGAAAACGAATAAATACTTTGTTAATTCGAAAAAAAAGTGATAAAGGACAAAAAACGCGAAGCGAAAGCAGAGCAAGTAATGAGCTAGAAACTATCCTTACGGATAGCACTAATAACTTTCTGACAATGGAGAGTTTGATCCTGGCTCAGGACGAACGCTGGCGGCGTGCTTCATACATGCAAGTCGAACGAGAAGTTACCTTCGGGTAATGGACAGTGGCGGACGGGTGAGTAATGTGTAGAGAATCTGCCCTTGAGCGGGGGACAACAGCTTTAAACGGTTGCTAATACCCCATATGAGCGTACCTGAAATGGTATTCTTGAAAACTCCGGTGCTCTAGGATGAGTCTGCATCTGATTAGCTAGTTGG
>UNSJ01000088.1 GCA_900548405.1 Candidatus Gastranaerophilales bacterium
ACGGCGTGTCTGTACCGGAGTACGGACATGATGCATTGTTCGCATAAAGATAAAAATATGCGCAGCTGCGAACAATACATCACTCTTTTACAAGCTCAGCAAAGTGCCGTTCGCGGGTCGCTAAACCCCAACGGCTCTGCGCATACCTTTAATATGGTTGCTTTGCTGGCTACCACGTAAAAGAATTTTATAACATATTGTTCGCAGGGGCAAAGGTAGGAAAAATTTGATAATTAGAATATTTTACACAGCCTTAATATTTTAAAAGATCTTTCTATTAGACCAAAAGAGAATATCAAGCCACGAGACCGAAAAGGAGTTTATGAAATATATCAAGGGTTCAGAAGAAGAAACTACACTGGAATTTGCAAAACCTCCATATTTCAAGAATTGTATATGTATTTTTTCACATAAATAGAAATCATTTTTAGTTTTATGCATTATCTTTGTATAACAGACTACAACTATTAAACACTATAAAACAGCATAATAAATGCAAATCAATTTAAACATTTTTTGCATTAAACTATTTTATTTATAATTTTGTACCACTAATCAGCCAAATATATGTCGGTCAATGTCAGCCAAAACGTACAAGCAATTCGAAAAAAATTAGGTTTTTCTGAAGAGCAGGTGTCCACTTATTTAGGAGTGACAAGGTCTGTATTAAGAAAATATGAAAGTAATACAGATAGTATTCCTTTTGATGTTTTTGATAAATTAAGCAATCTGTATGGTGTAGATATGTCTGTATTTTTCGAGGAAAATATGGATGATTTTCAACAATCATTAGTTTGTGCATTCCGTACAGATGGTATTACCCCTGAAGATATGCATACAATTGCCAAATTCAAGAGCATTGTCAACAACTACCTTAAAATGTGTAATCTTTTAAAATAATGGCAAGGCCACTATCAATAACGTTAGAAATTGAGGCTAACGAATTGAGGCGCCGTATTGCATTGGGAGATACGGCACCCGTTGACACAAGAAAAGCATTACAGCAATTAGGTGTTTTGTGTGTATTTATGCCTATGCAAGAAACTTTTTCTGGAATGTGCTTGAAACATAAAGAGAAAAGATTCATGCTTGTAAATTCAAAAGTCGCACTTGGTCGTCAACATTTTACTATTGCACATGAATTATATCATTTATTTATTCAAGAGGAATTTTCTTCGCAGATTTGCCCTCAATCCTCTTCTGACCCGGTTGAAAAGCAAGCAGATTGTTTTGCAACCTTTTTTCTTATGCCTAGAAATGGTGTGATTGAAGAGTTCAAAAAACTTGGAATGAAATATACTGCCGATGTCAATATAGCTCACGTTCTTTACCTACAACAATATTTCGGAGTTTCATTCCAGTCAATGATCTATCGTCTAAACAACTTGACCCTGATTTCCGACAAGCAGAAAGAAACTTTTTTACTATACCAACCAACCGCTGTTGCAAGGGAGTATGGATATAGCACAAGTCTTTATACGCCAACAAACGAGAAAATAGTTTTAGGAGACTATAGTGCCAAAGCACAATCTTTATTCAACAAAGAACTGATTTCAGAGGGACATTTAATTGATCTACTCTCCGAAATAAAACTAGATGAATAATGTCACAACAAGTTCAGATCGTTTTAGATTCGGATGTTATTATCCATTTTATAAAAGGGAACTGCTTAAGTATCTTACCCAAGATTCTACCTCAATATAAATATGTCATATTAAGTATAGTATACGACAGAGAATTATCCAGAGACTCATCTACAAAAGCACAGATAGACAATCAAATACGGCTTCTGAAGAATATACAAATTATCCCTTGGAAACCAGATTCTAACATTATAAAAGAATTTGCCCGGCTCAACAAAACAAAAGGTACAGGTGAATCAGCTTGTTTGGCATATTGCAAATTTCATAATAATGTTTTGGCAAGCAGCAATTTAAAAGATACAAAAGAATACTGCCGAACAGAAAATATTACATATTTGACAACTTTAGATTTTTTGTGGTATGCAAAGAAAAATAAAGTAATGACCGAAAAAGAATGTAATGATTTTATTCAAACGGTCATATCAAAAAACAGTATTTTACCAAATATCTCTATCACAATATACACACCAACCATTAATTTTTTATAGTATTCAATAGGTCTTGTGTCCCGATTTCTACGAAAACCCTACTTCGTTACTTTCAACTTTCAGTATGCATGACAATCCAAAAAACAAAACACCGTTGTAGATTACTACAACGGTGTTTTAGTGAGGTCTGAAGCGGATTCGAACCGCTGTACAAGGTTTTGCAGACCTTTGCCTAGCCACTCGGCCATCAGACCATATGTTCCCCGACAGGTTCCTGTTCGGCTTTCATTCCGTAACTACAAGTCCGTTGCTTCCGGATTG
>UNSJ01000089.1 GCA_900548405.1 Candidatus Gastranaerophilales bacterium
AAGATGAGGAAATAGAAAAATATATAAAAAATAGGATTATTATAAAATGAAAAAAATAAAACTTTTAGATTGTACTTTAAGAGATGGTGGTTATATTAATGATTGGGATTTTGGGAAAGAATCTATTATTGATATTACGCAAAAACTTGAAAATAGTAATGTTGATATTTTGGAAATTGGTTTTTTAAGACCCGAATCTTATGATGAAAACAAAGCTTTATTCAATAACATAGAACAATTTAAAAGCATAGTTAAAAGGAAAAAGCCAAACATTCAATATGCATTAATGGCAGAAGTTTCAAACCCTTTTCCATTAGATAAATTACCCGAAAGAACTCCCGATGGACCAGACATTATTCGTGTAATTGTTTGGAAAAGAATGTTAAAAGAGGGTTTGGAATATTGTAGAGAAATTGTTAAAAAAGGCTACAAACTTTGTGTTCAACCTGCAAGGGCTAATCAATATAGTGATGAAGAATTTATTGACATGTTAAAAATGTATGATGAATTGAATCCATTGGCTGGTTTTGTTGTTGTTTTTTTGGGAACAATGTATAAAGATGAGCTTTTGCATTATCTTGATTTAGCAAATAAACATTTAAGCCCTAATGTTGCTGTTGGTTACCATGGTCATAACAACATGATGCAAGCTTTTGAAGTTGCTTGTGCATTTTGTGAATTTGATATGGATAGAGAATTGTTTATTGATGCCAGTGTTTATGGAATTGGTAGAGGTGCTGGAAATCTTAACATTGAGCTTTTTGCAAAATGGATGAATGAAAAATACAATACAAATTATGATTTAAATAAATTTATTTATGTTTTTGATAAATATATTAAACAAATATTTGATAAAACAAAATGGGGTTATTCAATTCCTTATTACATAACTGCAAAATATAATGCTAATCCTAATTTTGTAGAATATTTTGTAGAAAATCATATTGCTAATGACCTAATGGAAGAAGCAATTAAATTAATTTCTCCAGAAGATAGAATTATCTATACAGAAAAAAAAGCAGAAAATGCAGTTCATTTAGCAAATAAGGAAAAGTGGCAAAAGCGTGTTGTTGTTGTTGTTAGTGCAAATAGAGCAGAAGCATTAGAAGGATACTTAGATGCTAGTGCACAAGATTTTTGGAATCTAGGAATAGATTTAGTAATTTTTGACAGTTCAGACAATGACAATACAAAGAAAATATCACAAGAATATGGCAAAAAATATGAAAATGTAAAATATGACAAATGGACTGGCATATACGACGGTATTTCTATTGATAATAAAGTAATTGACGCATATAAAAAATATAGTAAAGGTTACGATTATGTTTTAGTTACAAGAGAAGGAACACCATTAAATATAAAAAGTGTAATTTCTGGAATTGAAAAATATATTGTAGAAGGTTATGATTTAATTGTACTTGATGCAAAAGCAAGAGATTGGAAATATAAAGGTTGTAAAGTATATGATGATATAAAAGAATTGTTTTTGGATCAAGCTCATCAAATGACAGTGCTTGGTTCAACCATACTTAAATCGGAACATATCGATAAAATTATTGAAGAAAATCCAATTGATATCGAAAAAAATTATGCAATATGGCAACCAATTGCAATATTTAATTATTTTGCTTATCGAAAAATAAAAGCATATTCTTGGGTAGGTCATTTGTGGCATCCTAATAGTAAAGCTAAACCTTCTTCTCATTGGCATAAAAAAACTCTGTGGCAATGGGGTGAAAGATGGTATAAAGCTATTAGTTCATTGCCTCATGTATATGATAAACATAAATCAGAAGTGATGAAATTTGAACTAATTGACTGTCAACCATTTTCTACAACTTTTTTATTAAAAGTAAAAAAAATTGGAGGTTTATCGTTATTTGAAGTTTTTAAATATAAAAAATATATACCTTATGTTACGAATACACCATTATGGCAAATTTATGCAATTTCTTTAATGCCTTATTACTTTTCTAAAATTATTCATAGACTTTTTTCTGTTCAAAGAAAATATGATTCTCGTTTCTCTATAAATCAAAAAAGTCATTATAAAATTGATTTTTCAAAACAAACAAATTGTTTTGAATTAACTAAAGATATTAAATCTAATCTTATCTATGAAGAAGATAACATCCCTAAAAAACCTTTTATAACAGTATTTATTCCAACATATAAAAGGACAAATTTATTAAAAGAAGCTCTTGATAGCGTTGTTAATCAAAAAGATGTAGATTTTGATTGGGAAATTTTAATTGTTGATAATGAACCTTATGATGGATTTCCA